>JACRCO010000023.1 GCA_016218975.1 Deltaproteobacteria bacterium | reverse complement strand
GCTCGATGCTTTCAGCGCGGCGAAGGGGAAGGCCCGTTTCTCCGGCGGCGCGATGACCGGGTTCGGCCGTTACGCGGTGAAATTGACCGGTCCCGCGGAGGTGTCCATGAGCGGGGTGGAGGTTTCGGGAGGGCGAGGGGCGGCCGGCGCTTTTTATGACGGGAAGATCGTGCCCGGCCTGGGAGTCGTAAGAGTTGAGTAGGACCTCCCGGGCGGTGTTCGCCCTCCTTCTTCTCGGCACCGCCGCAGTCGTCGTGAAAGGCTTCCTGCGTCCGCCTCAGCCTCCCCTGCGTGTCGCATTCCAGGTCTGCAACTCGATCGAAGAGAACCGGCGGCGCTTCGAGCCCCTGCGCGCCTACCTGGAAAGGAAGCTGGGGCGAAAGGTCGTAGCCACCCACGTCAACACCTTCGATTTCGCCGAAATCGCAGGCCGGGGGGAGATCGACGTTCTTCAGGCGAACGGCTACGTCTATATCAACCTGCGGTCGAAGGCTCCCGCGAAGCCGCTTGCGAGGGAAGTAAAGGCCGACACGGGAAAGGACACCGGGGGCCATATCGTCGTACGGGCCGATTCCCCGATCCGGTCCCTGGAGGACCTGAAAGGGAAAACGATGGCGTTCGGGCCGGTCCTCTCGCCGGGTGGATACCTCGCGCAGTATTACACAATGCTTCGTGCGGGGCACGACCCGGAGAAGTTCCTCGGCAAGTACCTGTTCCTTCCGGGCGCGTGGCAGCATGAAAAGGTGGTCTTTGCCGTTCTTTATGGTTCCGTGGACGCCGGGGCCGTTAAATTCGGCGATATCGAACGGATGGAGGCGGAAGGGAAGGTGGGAAAGGCCGATTTCCGGGTGATCGCTTCGTCGGAGCCGGTTCCCGACTGCGTTTTCTTCGCGCTTCCGCACGTGGATGAAACGACTGCCGGAAGAGTCAGGGAGGCGCTCCTGAGACTCTCCGGGCAGGATTTCGTTGAAGTGGAAGGGGAGCGGATCAACGTATTGAAGAGGGACGGCGTTAAAGGCTATGTTCCGACATCGGACGAGGAGTTCGAGGTGCTGCGGCGCATGGCGAAGGAGACGAACCTCCCCCCCTATGAAAAATATTGACGTTATCTCCGGACCCGGCCTGCTCCGGGCCGGGAAGCCGCTGACCTTCCTTTCGATCGCCCTGATCGTCCTGGCGGCCGCCGCGGCCGTTCGGATCGCGGCAACGGAAAATGTACGGAACGTTCCCGGCTTTGCGGTTTCCGCGGGGCTTTCCGCCGATGAGCTTCTTTCAAGGGCAAGGGAATCGGAACGGAAGGGAAACCTGACGGAAGCCCTTGCGGATTATCGCCGGGCCGTTTTGCTGCGTCCGCCGATCGCCGACCGCAGATCGCCGGAATATCTGGGCGCGGAATTCGAGGGAAAGGTGAAGGAATGGGTTTCGGCGCTCCGTAAAGGCGAGGTCCGGGCGGGGCCGTCCGCAATCCCCGACGCATCGTTCCTTTTCAGGAGGTTGTACGGAGGGTGCGGGTGATAAAGAAAATCTTCCTTTACCCCGAATCGGCTGGTGCGTTGGCGCTGAACGGAGCGCTGTTCGCCGCCGCGGCCATAGGGCTGACCGCCCTGGGCAACCCCGCGTCGACCGGGCTGTGCGCCTCCTGCTTCCTCGTCAACGTTGCCGGGGCGCTTCACCTGCACGCGAAGGCGTCCCAGAGCTACCTTCGGCCGGAGTTGCTCGGCATCGTCCTGGGAGCGTTCTTCGCCGCCTGCTCGTCGCGGGAATTCCGCGTGCGGGGACGCTCCTCGCCTGCGCTCCACTTCGCCGGGGGGGCGTTTCTGCTGCTGGGCTGCGAGGTGTTCATCGGCTGCCCGATCAAGACGATGTTGCGGACCGCCGGAGGAGGCGGCGCGGGGCTTGTCGGCCTGTCGGGGCTTGCGGCGGGCGTTGCGTTCGCCGCGGCGTATCTCAAGGACGGTTTCGGTTTCCGCCCGAAAACGGAGATCGCGGAAAGCGCGGGGCTTGTGCTCCCCGCGACGGCGTTCCTCCTTCTTCTTGCCGCCTCGATGGGGGCGTACCTTTTCGCGTCGGAGGGTTCCGGCGGCGGAGCGATCCACGCACCATTTGCCGTCTCCGCGGTCGCGGGGTTATTCTTCGGGGCCGCGGGCCAGCGCAGCCGGTTCTGCGTCACGGGCTCCATCCGGAACGCGGTCATGCTCCGCGATTTCCGCGAGGGCGCCGGAATCGTCGCATTTCTTGCCGCCGCGCTCATGCTCAACCTGCTCCTCGGGAATTTCCTCCCCACGGTGGCGCTGGAGCCCGGCGCTCACACGGACCTGCTTTGGGCTTTCCTTGCCACGGCCATGGTCGGATTCGGGGCGATCCTGATCTCGGGCTGTCCCTTCCGCCAGCTCGTGCTTGCCGCAAGCGGCGACATGGACGCCTCCGCTGCCGTGGCGGGAATGCTTCTCGGCGCCGCATTGTCCGTCGTTCTCGGAATAGGCTCCTCTCCCGCGGGCGTTACCGCGGCCGGGAAGATCGCGGTCCTCGCAGGATGGATCTTTTTCCTTGCCATGGGCGTTCGCCGCCGGAAGGCCGAATGACCGCCATGAGGAACGAATTGTTCTCCATCGGTGAAGCGCTGGCCTCGGAAATATGGCATGTCCTGCCGTACTTCCTGCTGGGCGTGGCTGTCGGGGCCGTCATCCGCACGTATCGGCTCCACGTTCGGATGCGGGACTCGCTGGGCGCGTTCGGGGCATTCGCGATACCCGCGGCTATCCTGGTCGGAACGATCAGCCCGCTGTGCTCCTGCGGGTCGATACCTATTTTTGTGTCCCTCGTTTCCTCGGGGGTCCCGCTGGCGCCCGCTTTGACGCTGCTGCTGGTTTCCCCGCTTATGAGCCCGAGCGGCTACACGATCACGGCCTGGGAACTGGGACCGGCATGGGCGAACCTGAAATTTTTCTCCGCCCTCTTCATGGGCGCCTTCGCCGGCGCGGCGACGTTCCTGCTGGAGAGGAAAGGCTTCTTCGGCAACCCGGG
>JACRCO010000022.1 GCA_016218975.1 Deltaproteobacteria bacterium | reverse complement strand
GCCTTTCCCGAATCCGACCAGCCTGCCCCCCTTCCCCAGCACCCTGTGGCACGGCACGAGGATCGGCCACGGATTGCGCGAAAGCGCCGCGCCGACCGCGCGTGCGGCGCCGGGACTGCCGACTTCCGCAGCGATCTCTCCGTATGTGGCCGTCCGCCCGTACGGTATTCCCGCGGTCGCCTTAAGGACTTTCCTTTGAAATGCCGGGACCGTACCCCATGCTATCGGCAGCGCGGAAATTTCACGGGAAGACAGCACTTTCCCATGTGAATATTCGCGAAGGAACCGCTCGGGGTTGCCAGGTTCCCGAGCCATCCGTTCCGAGCCGGGATATTTTTTTGCCAGCGCCTTGCCGACCGATTTCTCTTCCCGTTCCCATTCCACGGACACGATCCTTCCGGCGGAGAGCACGGCGCTTGCCCATCCGTGGGGAAGCGGAACCGATCCGGTATAACGAATTTCCCCGTCCCTTCGAACGTACGGTTTTCCCTTTGACATCGCGCGATCTCCCGTATAACATGCTTATTTCACAAATTCATTTTACACGAAGGCGCAGGAGGAATCAGTTGGCCAAGTCGAAGTCGGCGGCAAAGAGGCACAAGCAGAGCGTAAAGCGCAAGACAAGAAACCGCCATATCCGCTCCACGGTGAAGAGCGTCGTGAAGGACGTGCGCGAGGCGATCGCGGGGAGCGAATCCGATAACGTCGGTAAAGCCCTTTCCAATGCGATGTCCGTAATCGCGCGGGCCGGATCGAAGGGCGTACTGCACAGGAAGACGGTTGCAAGGAAGGTGGCCCGCCTCTCCAAGGCCGTCGCCAAAGCGGCGGCAGCCAGGTAGCTAACCGCGCAATCAGGCAAGAAGCTTCAGCAAACGGATTTCGAAAAACTGCTCGGGGGAAAGCCTGCTTTCCCCCTTGATGCTCCTGTCTATTTCGGAAAGGGCCGCGAGGATCTCTCCTCCACGCCCGGCAGGCAGCGAGCCTCTGCCGTCCGACATCCGTTTCCTGACGACCCAGGCGATCGCACCCACAAGCGCGTGGTAATCGGATGAGTCCGCGGCGGCGGCGAACCTGCGCAACAGTAAAAGAAACCCTTTCACGTCCCTGCGAACCACACGATCCGCAAGATCGAACGGGTCCACCGCCCCGGACGCGATGCAGACCTGCCGGATCTCCTGTTCACCGATATCCTTCCTGTCGCCCGCGAAGGAGAGCAGCTTCGCGATCTCCTCGTTGACGCGCGCGTATTCGTGCCCCACCCATCGGACGAGGAATGCAGCCGCGTCCTCGGAAATTTCCTTGCCTGCGCTCCCGACTTTCCCCACCGTAAAACGGGCCAGCGCCGTGACCGCCTGTTCCTCGCGTAGCGTTGCGGACGACACGCCGGGAAGGGAGGAGAACGCTTTCGCAGCGTTGCGATCCGTGCAAGGAATTATCAGCAGGACGGAAGGGTCGGGAGATCGCAGGTAAGCGGCGATCCCGTCACGGTACGCTTTCTTGACTTCCCCGAGGTCGGGAAGGACGAATACCCTGTAGCGGCAAAAGAAGGAAGGGGTTCTCCATGCGGCGTCGGGGGACTCCCTCTCGACATCGGCGGTCGTCCATCGCGATATTTCCGCCGCCGTCCCCTCCGCGCGGAATTTTTCCATCCATAGATCGGCTACGAGATCGGCAAGTCCAGCCCCGTCCCCCGCCAGAAGGAATGCCGGCGCCGGGACTCCCGAGAACCATTGCCGGAATGCCGAGGGGACCGGAACCCGTTTCAAATGATCACGCGCACGGTCTGCCCGATCCTCCGGGCGATGCGGCGGCAGACTTCCTCCACGGCGGCGCGGCGGTTCGATTCGGTATACTGGAAATCCGCCCCGGCGAAATAGGAAGCGGTTTCGGTCAACCCGTCCACCTTCCACAGGAGGCGGCCGCGTGCGGTTTCCACAACGCGGATGTCCACGATCAAGGTAAGGCGATGTTCGAGAGCGCGCCCCTCCGTGCCGTGGGAGAACACGTCCTCGCGGATTTCCTTGATGCTGCCGTCGACCGAATAGTCGGAATTCGCCCGTTCGAAAACACCCTTGAATCCTATGCGGCGAAGTTCCTCCCGTAGCCGCGCCGCGAGGAATGCGCCGGCATCGGGAACCACGGATGCATTGATGAAGGGCCGCACGTCCATCCGGAGCGCCGGATCGGAAAACCGGGAGCCCGGTTCGGACTGGAATTTATAACCGCAGCCTTGCGATAAAACAAGAACGACGGCCGCAAGAACGGCAATCGGTAAACTTCCGTGCGGCCGCCCGCAGCCGAAAACGGAACATGCGTTCCGGGCCGCGCTCACGCAACCACGATGCTTACGAGTTTTTTCGGAACGTACACCAGCTTTTTCAATACCTTCCCGTCGGTGTACTCCTTCACCCTGGGATCGGCGAGCGTCATTTCGCGTATTTCCTCTTCCGTGATCCCTGCGTCGGCAGTCAGCCGCGCGCGAAGTTTCCCGTTGATCTGCACGACGACAAGGATCTCCTCCGATCGAGCCATCCCTTCGTCCGCAGCGGGCCAGGTCTGACCGCACGCAAGCCCGGCGCATCCTATCCTTTCCCACATCTCCTCTGCAACATGCGGAGCGAAGGGGGAAAGCATGAGAAGAAGAATTTCCACGGCCTCGCGGAGCGCTGGCGCAGATTCCGGCGCAATCCATTCCTTCTCGTCGACGAGATAGAGGAAATTTACCATCTCCATAATGGCCGAGATCGCGGTGTTGAAATGGTACCGCTCCTCGATATCGCCGGTCACTTTCTTCAGAGTGCGGTGCGTTACCTGCCGGATCCTGCGGCTTCCGCCGTCCGAAGCGGGAGTCGCGCCCGCGGCGGCGCGAAGCGCCTTCTCCTTCTGCGCGACGAGACGGTAGACTCTGCCCAGGAACCGGAATGCGCCTTCCACTCCCTGCTCGCTCCAGTCGAGGTCCTTCTCGGGGGGCGCTGCGAAAAGCGAAAACATGCGCGCCGTGTCCGCGCCGTACCGCTCCACCAGAGCCGACGGCTCCACGACGTTGCGCTTCGACTTCGACATCTTCATCGATCGCCCCACCTCAACCGTCTCGCCGCACTGGAGGCATTTCCCCGACGCGTCCACCTCGTCGGGATACCGCCACCCGTGCTTGGGGCACTCCATGGTAGCCATGCACACCATCCCCTGCGAGAGAAGCTTTCGGAACGGCTCGTTTCCGAACGCAAGTCCCTTGTCGCGGAGATACTTGTGGAAGAACCTTGCGTAAATCAGGTGCATGCACGCGTGTTCGGCGCCTCCGACGTACTGGTCGACCGGCATCCACGCGCGCATCTTCTCCGGATCCAGCGGCTCCATGTCGTTTTTCGGATCGATGTACCGGAGGAAATACCAGCTCGATTCCACGAACGTGTCGAAGGTGTCCGTCTCCCGCCGCGCTTCGCCTCCGCAGGAGGGGCATGCGGCCGCCACCCAGCTTTCCGCGGAAGCGAGCGGGTTCCCTTTTTCCCTCGTGTAAGGCAGGTCCTCGGGGAGCACCACGGGGAGGTCTTTTTCGGGGACGGGGACCGCGCCGCATTTCGGGCAGTGGACAACCGGAATCGGGCAGCCCCAGTAGCGCTGGCGGCTTACTCCCCAGTCGCGGAGACGGAATTGCACCTTTCCGCGTCCGATTCCTTTCTCCTCGAAATACCGGGTGATCTCGCGTTTCCCCTTTTCGTTCTCCATCCCGTTGAACGGACCGGAATCCGCCATCCGTCCCGGACCTTCGTAGGCGGCGGTCATCGTTTCCGCGGCGAGCGTCTCCCCGTCGGGCCGGATAACGGGAATCACGGGAAGGCCGTACTTCTTCGCGAACTCGAAATCGCGCTGGTCGTGCGCGGGGACGGCCATCACCGCGCCCGTTCCGTACTCGTACAGCACGAAGTTCGCAGCGAAAATGGGGATCTCCTTCCCCGTCACCGGATTAAGGCAATATCCGCCCGTGAACACCCCTTCCTTCTCCATGTCCTCGCTCGACCGGGCGACCCTGTCCTGCTTCGCCACCCTTTCGACGAAGGCGCGCACTTCGGCCTCGCGGCCCGCCGTCCGGGCGAATTCCGGGACGAGCGGATGCTCCGGAGCCATGCTCATGAACGTAGCCCCGTAGATAGTATCCGGACGGGTCGTGAATACGGTTATCTTCCCGCCGTCCTTCATGGGGAAATCGATCTCCGCGCCTTCGCTGCGGCCTATCCAGTTCTTCTGCATCTCCAGGATGCTTTCCGGCCATCCGCCCCTGAGCTCCTCGTGTCCCGAAAGCAGCTCGTCGGCGTACTTCGTAATCCCCAGGAACCACTGGTCCAATTCCCGCTGCGTAACAGGAGTCTGGTCGTGTATGAAACAGGTTCCGTCGCGGTTGACCTGCTCGTTCGCGAGAACGGTCTGGCACTCATCGCACCAGTTGAGCGACGCGCGCTTGCGGTAGGCGAGGCCGTCCCGGATCATCCACAGGAAGAAGAGCTGCTCCCACCGGTAGTAATCGGGCGCGCACGTCGCGAACTCCCGGTCCCAGTCGTAGGATATGCCGAGCTCCCTGAGCTGCTGCCGCATGAAATCGATGTTTTCGTACGTCCACTTTGCCGGATGCGTGCCGTGCCGATGCGCAGCGTTCTCCGCGGGGAGCCCGAAGGCGTCCCATCCGATCGGGTGCAGGACCTGGAACCCGCGCATACGCTTGAACCGCGCGATCAGGTCGCCGATGGTGTAAACGCGGACGTGCCCCATGTGGATGCGCCCCGACGGATAAGGGAACATCTCCATGCAGTAATATTTCGTGGAGGCGATCCTGTCGGGGCAGCGGAAAACTCCCGCCTCCTCCCAGCGCTTCTGCCACTTCCCCTCGATCGCCTGCGGCCTGTATTTCATTTCTTTCCCTTCTTTTTCAATGAGATCTCCGAAATCTTATCGAGGATTCCATTAATGAAGCCTCCGGACTCCTCCGAGCCGAAACGTTTGCCGAGGTCGACCGCCTCGTTGATCGCCACGACGAACGGGACATCCGCGGAGCGGCAGATCTCGTACGCGCCGAGACGCAGGATGTTCCTGTCGACCAGGGTCATCCGCTCCAGCCGCCAGTTCTCGGCCGCGCGCCGGATGAGCGCGTCGATCTCCTCCCTGCATGTCCACACGCCCTTGACCGTCTCCTCGTAATACCCCTTGTCGGACGGCGGATTCGCCGCGGACGCAAAAAGGGGGATGGCCTCGTCCGGGCCAACCCCCAGCGCATCCATCATGAAAAGCGTTTGAAAGACCTTTTCCCTGGATTCCCTTCTCAATGCCTTTCCCCGTCCCGCTCCGCCCCCTGGTCGAAACCCCTTACATCTGGCGCAGCAGCTTCGCCATCTCAATGGCCGACAGGGCGGCCTCGAACCCCTTGTTCCCCGCCTTCGCCCCGGCGCGCTCGACCGCCTGCTCGATGGTGTCGGTCGTCAGCACTCCGAAGGCGACGGGGATCCCGGATTCGAGCGTAACCTGAGCGATCCCCTTCGTGACCTCGGCGCTCAGGTAATCGAAGTGCGGCGTGCCTCCGCGGATAAGGGCGCCGAGGGCTATCACGGCGTCCACTTTCCCCTTGGCCGCCTTGCGCACGCCGAGCGGAAGCTCGAAGGAGCCGGGGACCTTCGCCACCGAGATGTCCTTCTCCTCGACGCCGTGCCTGCGGAGGGCGTCGAGCGCCCCTTCCAGGAGCCGGTCCGTTATGAAGCCGTTGAAACGCGATACAACGATCGCCACCTTCAAGCCCTGTCCCTGGAGGTCTCCCTCGATCGTCCGCACCATCGTTTTCGTCCCCCTCACTCGACGTTCAGGAT
>JACRCO010000021.1 GCA_016218975.1 Deltaproteobacteria bacterium | reverse complement strand
TGCGTCGGATGCCACCTCGTGCCGAAAATGTCTGCCGCAGCCTCGCCGTTCCTGGGCCAGACGTACAAGGCATCGGAGGCCGCCTGCATCGGCTGTCACGGTGAGGATTTCCGGGGCATCCTGGGCGAATGGCAGAAGACGATCCAGAAGGCGCTGGCCGACGCCCGGCCCGCCGTCGAAAGAGCGAGAAGCGTAGCCGCGAAGACCGGCAGGGAGAACAGGAAGGCAGCGCAGCTTGCAAAGGACGCCGAGTACAACTACCTCTTCGTGCTGTACGGCAAGGGTGTCCACAACGTGGAGTACGCCGTGGACGTCCTCAAAAAAGCGAAGGCCGACGCACAGGCGGCGGTGGCGGGGGGAAGTAGATAAGGAGCGTCCCCCCCGGGCAAACGACATTCATGAAAACGACGGCCCGGGGGATCGCCCCGGGCCGTTTTGGTTGCGGCAAAATGTTAGCCTGGCCGACTTTACGTTATTTCTTCCCGGCCATCTCCTTCTTGATCTTGTCAAGGTTCGACTGGGCGACTTTCAAGAGCTCGAGGCTCAGCCGGTAGTTGTGGGTGCCCCGCCCGTTGGAGACGGCGAGGTAGTTCGCTTCCGCCTGTTTCAGGAGAGCGTCTTCCGCATCCACCTTCTTGCCCATCTTCCTGGCGCGCGACAGGTATTCGCGAGCCTCCTCGAGCGCAACGGCGATTGCGTTTTCCCTCTTCGTGATGTCCTGCTTCCAGCTAAGGAGCATCTGGCCGTATTTCGCGCTGTGGCATTCCTCGCACTTCGCCTTCACCGTCAGGACCGTCTGAGTTCCTTTCTTGAGCTCGTGGCACTCGGTGCACTTCGTCCCCGCCTGCGCCATGTAGTCCGGCTGCGGGGAGACTCCGAAGACCTTCACTTTCCCCTCGTAGAGCGCCTTCTGGGCTTTGTGGCAGTGCCCGCAGTCGATGTCCCTGCTCTCGTGGTGGCACTTCATGCATTCGGACTTGGTGACGATGCGCATCTTGTGCTTATCCGGGGAATGGCACTTGCCGCATTCGATCCCCACGTCCTTGACGTGGAGCGTGTGCGGGAAGTTGGTCTCCATCTCCTTGAAGAAGATCTTCTCCGGCGGCCCGACCCGCTGGTGGCACAATGACATGCAGTAGGAGGTCGGCTTGGCCAGTATCGCAGGCTTGGCAGGCCCCCCTCCGATGCCCGCCGTCTTGTAGGCGGCGGAAACCTGGTCGTAGCCGGTTTTGAGGATCTTGAACGCGTATTCGATGTTGTGGGCGCCTCGCCCGGCCTTCATGAAATTCAGGTTGGACTGGGCGTCCGCCACCAGCGCGCGGGCGCCGGAGGCGTTCTTCGAACCGGCGGGCAGCGACGCCACCGCGGACTTTCCGGCGGAGACGATACGCTCCATATCCGCGGTCATTATCCGCGACTCGTGGATCCAGTCGTCGAGCATCAGGTCGTACTTCTTGCCGTGGCAGGCGACGCAGCTGTTCCGCTCGGCGGTGAGCTTCTTCTCGCCGGGGAAAGCCACCCCCGACTCCCGGGTCTCCACCGATTTCGTGTGGCACCCGTCGCACGCCACCTGCGCTGAAAACATCCGGGAGGGGGTATCGGGCACGCCTTTCGCCCCCGTTCCCATGTACATTTCCTTCTGGTAGTTGTGGAGCCGCTGGTGGCAGGAGTCGCACTTCACCTCGAAGGTCTTCACAAGCTGCACCTCGCCGTGCCGTATCGGCTCGTGGCAGCGGAAGCACTGGACGCTGTTGTAGGTTACGTGGGTACGGTGGATCGCCAACGGGTCGCCCTTTTTCTCCACCCGCTCGACGTGGCATTCGTGGCAGTGGGAATCGTTGACCTTTCCGTCACCTTCCGCGACGCGGATATGGCACTGCTTGCAGGGGACGCCCAGCTTCAGGTAGGAAGAATGATTGAAGCTGAATCCGCCGTGCTCCACGGTCTTCGTGGGGGTCCCGTGGCAACCCGGGCAGCCGCCAAGAGCCTGCCCCTGGCTGATGCCCTTGAAGTGGCACAGGAAACATACTTTCGTGTCCACCGCGATGTGCTCGCCCTGGACGATCGAGTAGTGGCAGCTCGTGCAGCGAAGCTTCTCCCCGCGTTTGAGCTTGCCTATGTGTTCCTGGTGGTCGAAGGTGATGCTGGCCCCGAGCTGGGCCTTGCCCTTTTCGATCCTGCCCTCGTGGCAGCCTGACGCCAGGCAGGAGGAATCCTTGACGTTGGCGCGCGGCCTCGGGTTATAAAGCCCCGTCCAGTATTTCAGTGTCGTCACCGTGATGAACACGGGCGAGAAGGAGTGGCACTTGATGCAGGATACGTTCGCATGCCTGGATGTTTTCCACTGCTGATAATACGGATCCATGTAATGGCAGACGACGCACGATTTCGGGAAGTACGCGGATACGAAGAAGGCTCCGTTGACCACGATGAGCGCCGCGACGACGACTCCCCCGACGGCCATGAGCGGCCGCCGGTAACGCAGGACCAGATCCCACCAGTTCAGGAACATCTCTTTCATTAATTAGTGCCCTCCGCCGCGGCCTGTTGTTTCCTCTTCGCCATGATCTCATCGTATTCGAGCGGGTGTTCTTCCTTGATCTCGTGCTCCGAGATCTGTCCGTGCCACCACATGAGCGTTCCGGGGAACCGCTCCGGGTTGAAGTGGACGTTGTAGAAGTGCCAGATAACTATCGCAAGGGTCGCCAACATCGCCTCGTCGCTGTGGGCCTCGTGCGCTATGTCGAGGACGAACTTCGGCATGTATTTGAGCGCGATCGATTCCCCCCAGAGCAGCGCCCCCGACCCGATCATGATGATGCAGCCCCAATAGACGGCCCAATAGTCGAACTTCTCGATGTAGCTGAAACGGCCGAACTTCGGCTTCTCCCCTTCTTTTCCGAGAAAGAAGCGAACGTTCTGGACGGCGTCCTTCAGGTCCTTGGGCATGGGGATGAGCAGCAGGAAGTCCCGCCTTCCGTCCCTGGAGAGGATGGTATAAAAAAGGTGGTGGACCATGAAATAAATCAGCATCCCGGCGCCGATCCGGTGCACGAGGGTGGAATTGTTGATCCCCCCCCACAGGTTGATGACGAGCCGCGAGAGTATGAAGTTGGGGAACTTGATCGGCATTCCCGTGATGATAAGCAGGATGACCGAGGTGAACATCACCATGTGCTGGAAGCGGAAGTTCCGGTTGAACCGCTGGAACATCTCACCTTCCTCGTGATGCTTCTCCTTCCTGCGCTCCTCCCGCCGCCTGCGCTCCTCGTCACGGCGCTCCGCGGCCGTGCGGAGCCGCATCTCGCGCTCCATCTCCTCGCGCACGCGCTTCCGGATCTTTTCGCGGATCTCCGTTGCTTTTTCCGGGTCGAGGCCGGCGGTCTCCGTCGAGATTGCCTCTTCCACTTCCCGGTCTATCTCTTGCTGCGGGATCGTCTTCTTTTCGTCGACGGACATTCGTTCGCTCCCCTTTTTTCTACTTGCCGCCGCGCAGCCGCTTCGAACGCCCGTACATGTCCAGAGCGATGTGCGCGATGAGGGCCAGCATCGTGCCGATGGTGAGGTATTTGAAGAAGGACGCCACGTAGTAAACGATGCCCGCCTCCTTCTTCTTGGCGTCTATGTGCATCTTGCCGACCGCGAAGTTCGGGTTCGCCCCCGGGTGGCACTTCCCGCACGTCTTCGGGACGTTCTGCGGATTCACCGAAGAGAGCGGGTCGGCGGCGGGTCGGATGTCGTGCGTCCCGTGGCAGGAGGAGCAGTTTGCGACCGTCCGCGACCCGAACTGGTTCGCCACGCCGTGGAACGATTCCTTGTAGGTGTGGACCTGCTCCGTCTCGATCCCGAACTTGCTCATGATGGAGACGGAGGCGTGGCACTTGGAACACTGGTCGGCCACGTGCGTCGCGTACACGGTGGACTTGGGGTCCTTGGGTCCGTAGATCGTGTGCTCCCCGTGGCAACCCGTGCAGGAAGGCGCCTCCTTGATCCCCTTCGAGACGGCGACGCCGTGGATCGACGTCCGGTACTTGGCATAGATCTCGATGTGGCAGCGGCCGCACGTCTCCGCGACGTGCTGCTGCGCGACCGCCGATTTATCGTTCTTCGTCTTCACGATGGCGTGGCTGCCGTGGCAGTCCTGGCACATGGGAGCCTTGACGTTTCCCTGCGCGATCGCCTTCCCGTGGACGGAATCGAAATAGGCGAGGTAGCCGTCCCACTGCGGCGCCCCTTCGGCGTTCCCCTTGTAGTGGCAGTGCGTGCAGGTCACCCGGCGGGGCCGCACCCGGTGAGGAATCTCGCTGACGTCGAAGTGGCAATCGACGCACGTCTTCTTCTCGTGTACCGACCCCTTGAGGCTGTCGGCGGTCACGAAGATGTCCCTTATCTTTCCGTCCACCAGTACTTTACGGAACTCCGACTTGCCGTGGCACAGGGTGCATTTTTCCAGGGATATCCTGGCTTCCGCCGGGGGAGGAAATGAGAGCAAACCGATCCCCAGGATGGCTGCGGCGATCACTGCGAACAGCGACTTGAACCCGCATTTCTCGCCAAGGTTCGTCGCGAGGCGGTGGAGACGGGTATGGATACAAGGCGCCGCGACCGAGGGCACCGCAGTAGACATACCCGTATCCGCCGACGCAGCAGAAGCCTGGTGAGAATTGC
>JACRCO010000020.1 GCA_016218975.1 Deltaproteobacteria bacterium | reverse complement strand
TGAAGCGGTCACTCACCTCCCCCAGAAGGTCTCCACAAGCCCCACCTTCCAGGCGCCGTCCTCCCGGAAGAGCTTGAGCACCGCCGGTTTATCCGAAGCTTTGTAAGTCAGCAGGATTTCCGCGCGGTTTTCTTCCATCCGCCCTTTTTCCCACCTGCTTTTTTCCAGCACGATGACAGGGTCGAAATTTTTCAGGAACCCGGTCCAGTATCCTTCCGCGACCGGCCCTCCTTCCAGGAAATCGCGCAGGAGTTCCTCATCCGGGACCTTTTCGCCTGTGGATTTTTCAATAGCCTTCCCGGCTTCCTCCATAATGACTTTCCGGGATTCGACGGACAACCCCGCCCAGATTGCCGGGTAGTTCTTCTCTCGCATAGCCTTGAACAGGGATTCCGTGGAGGCGAGGATTTTCTCCAATGAGTCGTCGGGATAGCCTGCCTGGATGCCCGGATGCAGGAAGGAGATCGGCGACATCAGGAAAAGCGCCGCGATCGCAATTCGCAGGAACACGTTACGGCTAACGGTCCTGGTCATATGAGGTTCGGTGGAACGAAAGTTATTGCGGGCAACTCGTGGGCGACGTTGTCCCCCCCCCACCTCCGCCTCCCACCGCAAGACCGATGGCGAGAAGTCCGGCGCCGATCAGCGCAACTTTGCCGATAGTGCCCGTTGTGGTTCCCGCAGCCACGGTTTTTCCCGCGTCTTCTCCCGCCTTGGCTGCCGCTTTTGCCGCAGGAGTCTCGGGTTTCGCTGGCGGGGTCTCAGGTTTCGCTGCCGGAGGTTCCGTCTTTTGGATTGGTTCACCCTCCGGCCCGGTTATCCCTCTTCCCTTGGGCCAAAGCTCCCATTCCGCAGCCAGCGAATTAGTTACGGCTCCCTGTGAAACCATAAGGAAAGCCGTGATGGAAAGAATGGCGACGAGTACCCGAAATGAGATATTTCCTGCTGCGCGGCTCATAAAATTCCTTTTTAAGTTAATAAGTTACCTCTGTGCTTTATACACGGTTTCCAACTCTTTGTCAAGGCGGACGCCCGCGCTCCCGCCCATCAAATCGAACAATGTTCTATAATGGTCCACATCCTGTGCAACGTCCCTGGTCCAGGGAGATATGGCATACCTGTAAGACGTTTTCGAATCGTGTCCCGTGAACAAGCGGATGGGGATATCGACTGATATACCCTTGTCGTTATATCCGCGATTGAGGCTGTCGCTGAAGATCGACGTATCGGTGACGCTGTACCACGCCGACAGTGACACCCCGTTTATGGTTTTCGTGAAGGTAAACCTGGCCCCTTTGTCGCCCGCGAGGAATCTTCCCGCCTTGATGTCGAAATGTACGTCATATTCCGGAACGTTGATCCGAGCGTTGAGGAAGGTAGTGTGGAAACGTTCTTCCCCTGTCAGGCGGAATGGATAGCCCGGGTCCCGCTTTTTCACGAAGCTTCCTCCGATCCCTGCGAACGCCCTGCCGCGGAGCAGTGGAATCGCCATTTCGCCGTCGACGCCGGCGTACTCGACCTCGAGCAGCCCCCCCGAAATTTTTCCGTATGCGGGGTACGGAGCCTTGACGATCTGCTCGAACATCAGTCTCCCGAGGGTCGCCTCCTCTCTTTTGTACGCGGAGATGTCGCTTCTGACCGGAATCGAAAGGGGTGTCGTCGACAGGGAGGCGGTGTTGACCGGATACCCCTCCACGCCAAGAATTGCGGACCCTCCTTTCCATGGGTAGGCGTGCAGCCATCCCAGAATGCCGAAGCGGTATTTCACGTAACCCGAAGGATCGTTGAGGAACGTTTCGAGGGACGGCTTGGCGCCGTAGGAGAACCACTGCCTCCGTTCCGTTTTTTTCATGTAGGCCTCGCTCGCATCCGTGAGGAACGCGGATAACGAAAGGAAGCGCGACGTGGAGATTTCGCCGGCGCTCAGGCCCGCGATCCCTCGGGCGGTGGTCACGAATTCGACCAGCGGGATGCCGTTCTCTTTGAGCATTATGCGAACGTATTCGACTTCTCCGGGGATCATCGGTGCGATCGCCTCGATGATGACCGCGATGGCGCGGGGATTGAAATAGTACCTGTCGTTCTGAACTTCCACGTGCAGGGTCATGCCGTCAGTATCCACTCCTATGTCACTGAAGCCGGATTCGCCCAGCGCCGCTGCGATGCGGGCCGAGCTGGAAAACCGCCGCAGTTCCGCCGGTTCGCGGTACGGATGATCGTAGATCGGAACGAGCGGCTTCCCGATGTCGAAAGCCACGGAAGCAGCCACGACGGCCTGGTTCCCGCGTTGCCAGGAAGCGTCGATTTCCGCCCACCGGACCGGCTTCCATCTAACGCCGAAGTTGAAGGGAGACGGCACAGGATCCTGGAAATATTTCTGCTGGGCGAAGTCCCCGGTCTGAAGGTGGTAACGGATGGAACTGTATTCCGCCACGAGGGCGAACGATTCTGTCGGCGCGAACTGGATCCCGCCGAACGCCTGCGCGTCCTTCAACCACTCCCTCGGTTTTCCGATCAGTTCGATTCCCAGCCCCTCGCCCTGCCCCGGCAATGCCCTCCTGCCATACCTGCCGTTACCGATCCCTATGCTGAAATCGAACGGGTAGATCTGCTTTGAGGCGACTATCGCCTGGGAAGCGAACAGGCGTGTGCCATGCGGGTCCAGGAGCGCAACCGCGATCGCAGGAGAATATTTCCCTTCGGGCAGGATCTGGAGCTTTATGTCGACCGCCTTGTCCTTGTAGTTTTTCGTCCTGACGGGGTCGTTCGGGACGGGAGCTTCGATCACTTCCGTGATCCTGCCGCTGATCTCGATGCGGGGGAAGATCCCGACGGCGCCGAAATACGTTCGGTAAGGGTGCGCCCAGCTCGCCCCGACGCGGTACCGGTTTTCCTTCATCACCCTTGCCGTCGGCGTTTCGAGGAGGCCGGTCAGTCCCAGGTTGGAAGGATAAGTGAACGGTTCGTCTCCCCCGGCGGCGGGTGTCGCCGCGGCCAGCGTCTGAAGAAGGATGGCGAGAAGAACGACTGCGGATAGGGCGGCGGTGCGTGTCTTCCCGCCGAACGCCTTCAACCGGCATTTTCGTCTCCGGATCGGAAGGATATGCGGCGCCGGGCTTCGGTTCACGGCGCCTCGACGATCGTTTCCGTTATCGCGGTGATCCGCATGAGCAGGTCGGGAAGGTTTTTCACTCCGTGGGCCCACGTACCGGGAGCCGGCATCGACGGAACCACGATCGTGTCTCCCGGCTCGATCCGGGGGGCATTCCCCGTGAAGGCGGAAATTTCCCATCGGGATTGCGCCGGGTTCCACCGGATCCACTTGTGCGCAAGGGGAACGGCAGCGGCGTCCCCCTTCATGAGGTAGATGCGTTCCTTGTCCGCCCGCTCCGAATATCCTCCCGCCATGCGAATGTAATGCGAATAATCCGCTTTCTCCGAGTGCGGGAATGCGAGGTGATCTTTGTTCCGGACCGAGCCCGCGACGGTCACCGGCGCTTTCTCCGCAGGGATGAAGAGCGTGTCGCCGTCTTCGACAAGGAGGTCCCGTTCGCTTCCTTTGAGCAGTCGCAGATGCGAAAGGCTGACTTTCGTCCTTCCCGACGGCTCGATCCTGGACAGGTATTCGATAAACGCGCGTTTCGGCCCTTCCTCGCCGGGATCGGCCAGGGCCTCCGCCTCCACCTTGGCGATAAGGTCCAGGAGTGCATTCTTTCGTGCGGCTTTGATGGAATTCCGCGTCAGCGAAGCGTCCGACGGCCGCGAGCCGTCCGCGAATCCGCCTGCCCGCTCGATAAGGGAAGAGAGGCGGGTCCCTTTCGAAAGCGCATAGGTGCCGGGATGTGCAACCCCGCCGAGCGCGGCGGCCCGGATCTCCTGCCCGAACGCGAGTGTCGCGGCGATCGAGATCGAAAGGAAAACCGCAATGGACAGCGTCGGTTTCATACTCAATTCCCTAATGCTAACATCCCCGCAATAAGGTATTTTAAAAAGGTTTATGAACCTTGAGGATATGGAGCAGGAATAGATGAATGTCGCAATCGTCGGAACGGGATACGTCGGTCTGGTTACGGGTGTATGCCTCGCGGAACGGGGCAACGATGTCCACTGCGTGGATATCAATCCGAAAATCGTTGAGAAGCTCACCTCGGGGCACGTGACGATCTACGAGCCCGGGCTTGAGGAAATCTACCAGCGGAACCTGAAAAAAGGAAGGATCCGGTTCTCCGGGAACCTGGAGGAATCGGTCCTCCGCGCGGACGTGATCTTCCTCTGCCTGCCGACGCCGCCGGGGGAAGACGGCTCGGCCGACCTGAAATACATCCTCCAGGTGGCGGACGACATCGGGAAGATCCTGGCGCGTAATCCCGGCGCGGGATACAAGGTGATCGTGGACAAGAGCACCGTCCCGGTGGGAACGAGCGAAAAGGTGGACGCGGCGATCCGCAGCCATCTGGATAACGTGTTCGAGTTCGACGTCGTGTCCAATCCGGAATTTCTGCGCGAGGGGTTCGCGGTGGAGGATTTCCTGCGGCCCGAGCGCGTCGTTATCGGCAGCGGCAACCAGCGGGCGATCGATATCCTCCAGGATCTTTACGAGCCGTTCATTCCCGCGGGGAACCCGGTCATCGTGATGGACGAGAAGAGCGCCGAGGTGACGAAATATGCGGCGAACTCTTTCCTGGCGATGAAGATCTCCTACATGAACGACCTTGCGAACTTCTGCGAGGCCGTCGGCGCGGACATAGACAAGGTCCGGCAGGGGATCGGATCGGATTCGCGGATCGGAAGCAAGTTCCTGTTTCCGGGGCTTGGGTACGGCGGGTCGTGCCTGCCCAAGGACGTGAAGGCGCTTCTGAAGACCGCGCGCGATGTGGGGACGCCGCTTTCCATCCTCCAGTCGGTCGAGGATATCAACCAGGAGCAGCGGAAGAAATTCTTCCGCAAGATGGAGAAGCATTTCAAGGGAAAGCTCGAAGGCCTTCGCGTGGCGATCTGGGGAATCGCGTTCAAGCCGAACACGGACGACACGCGCGAGGCGCCGGTGTTCCACATACTGGATTCGCTTCTGGCGGCGAGGGCGTCGGTGATCGTTTTCGATCCCGAGGCAATGGAGGGGGCGCGGCAGCGGTACGGAGACCGGATCGAGTACGCGGAATCTTCCTATGGGGCATTGCAGGGGGCCGACGCGCTGATCCTCGTCACCGAGTGGAACGAGTTCCGCAAGCCTGATTTCGGGCTGATGAAGAACCTGATGCGGCAGCCGGTGATCTTCGACGGCCGCAACATCTACGACGCGAAAAAGATGAAGGAGCGCGGCTTCCTGTACCATTCCATCGGCCGCAAAGCCGTCGAATCCCACGTTACTTAAAAACGGGGACGTTCCTGAGTTTTTTTCGGGTTTTTAAAAGTATTGATATGTGTCGATTCAAATGGCTTGGGGATGTTATCCAACTTTTCGGGCTGATGGTGATAAAAAAGTTAAGGAACGTCCCTGTTTATAGGTGTAAGGAGGGCGAATGAAGGGTCTCGTGCTCAGCGGTGGGAAGGGGACGCGGCTGCGGCCGATTACCTTCACGAGCGCCAAGCAGCTTCTGCCGATCGCGAACAAGCCGGTCCTTTTCTACTGCCTGGAGCAGCTCGCCGAGGCGGGAGTTACCGACGTAGGAATAGTGGTAGGGGACACGAAAGCGGAGATCCTCAACGCGGTGGGGGACGGCAGCCGGTTCGGCATCAAGGCCACGTACATCGAGCAGGACGCGCCCGCGGGACTTGCCCACGCCGTGATGATATCGGAGCCTTTTCTTAAAGACGATCGCTTCATCATGGTGCTGGGCGACAACCTCCTGCGGGACGGGGTCACCTCGATCGTGCGGGAGTTCCGCGAGAATCCGACCAACTGTCAGATCCTTCTCACGAAAGTGAAAAACCCGAACCAGTTCGGTGTTGCGGAGCTTCGGGAAGGGCAGGTGGTGCGGCTCGTCGAGAAGCCGAAGGAATACATCTCGGACCTGGCGCTCGTCGGCGTGTACCTCTTCGATCCCAACGTGTTCAAGGCGGTGAAGGAGATCAGGCCGTCCTGGCGCGGCGAGCTCGAAATCACCGATGCGATCCAGTGGCTGGTTTCCAACGGGTATACGGTGCGGCCGCACCTGGTCACCGGCTGGTGGAAGGACACGGGAAAGCTCGAAGACATCCTTGAAGCGAACCGGATGGTCCTCGACGGGATCGGGGACAGTCATCTCGGGCGGATCGATTCGAAAAGCCGCGTGGAGTTCAAGGTGTCGCTCGCCGAGAGCGTGGTGGTGGAGAACAGCGTCATACGGGGCCCTGCAGTGGTGGGGCCGGGCACGCGAATCGTCGATTCCTACGTGGGGCCGTTCACTTCGATCGCAGGCGGATGCACGATCCGGGGCGTGGAGGTGGAGCACAGCATAATCCTGGAAGGTTGCATGGTGGAGGGCGAGGGCGCACGTATCATAGATTCGCTCCTTGGACGGAACGTGGTAATACGTCCCGGGAACGGCCAGCCCCGTGCTTACCAATTCATGTTGGGCGACTACTCCGGGATAACCCTCCCGTAATGGCGAACACTTAAAAACAGGGACGTTCCTGAGCTTTTTATCGCGATCGAGGAGCGGAAAATGATCGACGGAGTCACGATCAAGCAGCTCAAGGTGATCCCGGACGAGCGCGGGCGGCTGATGGAAATCATGCGGGCGGACGACGCGTTCTTCAGTAAATTCGGCCAGGTTTATCTCACGACCGGGTACCCCGGGGTCGTAAAAGCCTGGCATTATCACAGGGTCCAGACGGACCACTTTTGCGTCGTCAAGGGGATGATGAAGGTGGTGCTCTACGATTCCCGCGACGGATCACCGACGAAGGGAGAGGTGAACGAGTTCTTCCTGGGGGAGCATCGGCCGGTGCTTCTCGTCATCCCTCCGCTGGTTTACCACGGTTTCAAGGCGATAGGCACGGAGGAGGCGCTCCTCATCAACATCCCCACGGAGACGTACAATTATAAGGAGCCCGACGAATTCCGGGTCGATCCCCACAAGAACGACATACCGTACTCATGGGAGAGGAAAGACGGATGAAGGAGAACGGCCTGAAGCTCATGGTCGCGGGAGGAGCCGGGTTCATCGGCTCCAACTTTATCCGGTACATACTCGGCGCGCACGAGGACTGGCGGGTCGTAAACGTCGACAAGCTCACCTACGCGGGGAATCCGGCAAATCTGAAAGAGCTGGAAGATGACGAGCGGTATCGATTTTACCGTGAGGATATCTGCAACGCTGCTCGCATCGGGGAGATCCTGTCGGTCGAAAAGCCCGATGCCATGGTCAACTTCGCAGCGGAAACGCATGTCGACCGCAGCATCGACGATCCGTCGCTGTTCCTGAAGACGAACGTTCTGGGAACACAGACCCTGCTGGAAGCCGCGCGCAATGGGGGGATCGCCCGCTATATCCAGATTTCCACCGATGAGGTCTACGGCTCGCTGGGACCGCAAGGGAAGTTCACGGAGGAATCGCCACTTCACCCGAACTCCCCGTACGCGGCCAGCAAGACGGCGGCGGATCTCCTCGTCCGCGCATGGTTCAAGACGTACGGTTTTCCCGCCATCGTGACGCGGTGCTCTAACAATTACGGGCCGTATCAATTCCCCGAGAAACTGATCCCGTTTTTCATCACGCTGCTTCGGGAGAACAGGCAGGTGCCGGTGTACGGAGACGGCATGAACGTCCGCGACTGGATCCACGTGGACGACCACTCCCGCGCCATCGAGGCTGTGCTCATGCGCGGACGTCCCGGGGAGGTCTACAATATTGGCGGCGGCAACGAGCGGACGAACATCGAGATCACGAAGATGCTCCTTTCATTTTTAGGAAAGCCCGAGTCGCTCATGAAGTTCGTGCCGGACCGGCCCGGCCACGACCGCCGGTACGCGATAGACGACACGAAGGCGCGCCGGGAGCTGGGAGTTATCCCTGAAGTACCGTTCGAGGAAGGAGTGCGGGAAACCGTTCGCTGGTACCTGGAGAACGAGTCCTGGTGGCGCGCCGTGCAGTCCGGCGAATACTTGAAGTTCTACGACCAGTGGTACTCCCGCCGGGGCCGCGCCTGACTTCAAAAACCGGACCCGAGAACCGGGTCGGAAAAAAGACTCACAAAATCCGGCCCACAAAAACAGGGACGTTCTTAAAAAGTCGAGCACAAAAACAGGGACGTTCTTGAAAAGTCGAGTGGGTGAATGTGAAAAAATCAGATAAATCGGCACAATTGGAACTGCGTCCTGAAATGAATAACTATTATCGTGCGGCAGAGTTTTTAAGAACGTCCCTGTTTTTGTGATGGCCCGAAGACGAATCTATCTCACATTGCTCGTCCTATGGGTGGCGTTCACGTTCATGCTGACCTCCTTGCCGAATCCGCAAGTGGATATCTCCCTGCCTTACCTGGACAAGATCGCCCACTTCGTTTTTTACGGCGTTATGGGGTTCCTTTGCGCGTTGTGGCAGCGGGAATCCGGCCGCAGGACGGGGGCGGCGATCCTGGCCGGCATTGTTTTCGCGTCTATAGTCGGCGCGGTCGACGAAATCCATCAGCACTGGATCCCGGGGCGATCGATGGACGTTTTGGACTGGGTCTCGGACACCGCGGGCGGCGGCGCGGGCGCCCTCGCTTCGGCTTTCCTTCCCCTCTTCCTTCCCTTTCTGCTTACTGAATAGCCATTCATTTTTTAGTTGATTCCCGGCTCTTCTTTTCGGTATCATCCCCCTGTTCCACACAGCAATGCGAATCGCGCAATGCAGGAGGTGCGGATTGAAGATTATCGTGGCGATCAAGCCCGTCCCCAACCCGGACGAGAAGGTGAAGATAAAGCCGGACGGCAGCGGGGTCGTCCTGGACAACGTGAAAATGGTGATCAACCCGTTCTGCGAAATCGCTGTCGAGGAAGGGTTGAGGATAAAGGAGAAGCAGGGCGGCGAGGTGGTGATTCTATCCGTCGGGCCGAAGGATGGAGAGCAGCAGATCCGCACGGCGCTTGCTATGGGGGCGGACCGCGCGATACTGGTGGAGACCGGGAAAGGCCTGGATAGCCTGGCAGTCGCCAAGTTCATGTCGAAGGCAGTCGAGCTGGAGAAGCCCGACCTGGTCCTGATGGGAAAGCAGGCGGTCGACGACGACAACAACCAGGTGGGACAGATCCTTGCGGCAATCCTTTCCTGGCCACAGGCGACTTTCGCATCGAAAGTGGAACTCGTGTCGGACGGAAAAAAGGCGCACGTAACTCGGGAGGTGGACGGCGGGCTGGAGACGATCGAGGTTCCGCTGCCAGCAGTCGTGACGACCGACCTGCGGCTGAACGAGCCCCGCTATGCATCTCTCCCCGGGATCATGAAGGCGAAAAAGAAAGAACTTAAGGTTATCCCCGGCGCTTCGCTTGGGGTGGATGCCGCGCCCAAGGTCCGTGTTCTTTCCCTCGCGCCTCCCAAGGAGCGGGCGGGAGGCCGGAGGGTGGCCGATGTCGCCGAGCTGGTGAACAAGCTCAAGAACGAAGCTAAAGTCCTGTGACAAAAACAGGGACGAACCTAAAAACGGGGACGTTCCTGAGTTTTTTTTTACCACATTTATTTGAAAAAACTCAGGAACGTCCCCGTTTTTAGGTTCGTCCCTGTTCTTGAGAGTGTCCCTGATTTTGAGGAGGAGGGTAGCTGAAATGGCGGACATACTGGTTGTCGTGGAGCATCAGGAAGGGGCGTTCAAGAAGACCACCCTGTCGACGATCACGGCGGCGAAGACGTATTCAGAGATGTCGGGAGGAGAAGTGGACGCGCTGGTCCTCGGAAGTGGCGCCGCTTCCGTTGCGGACACGGTGGCCAGCCATGGAGTTCGGAAAGTACTCATCGGCGATGGAGCTGCATTCGCAAAGTACCTGGCTGTGACATTTGCGCCGGCTGTGGAGCAGGTCGTAAGGGAAAAAGGGTACGGCGCAGTCTTCGCCCCGGCTTCCACCTTCGGAAAGGACTTCATGCCGCGCCTGTCGGGGCTGCTCGACGCGCCGCTTGCGAGCGATATCGTCGGGCTTGCGAAGGAAGGGGAGAAACTCCTTGTAAAGCGGCCGATGTACGCCGGAAACGCGATCGCGACGGTGGAACTTTCCGGCTCCCCGCTGCTCTTAACGGTTAGGCAGACGGCGTTCGACGCGGCTGCTCAGAGCGGCGCAAAGGCGCCGGTCGAATCGGTGAGCGTGGCGGCGGACGCGGGCGGCAGCGCCTTCGTCTCGCGGCAGGAGACGAAATCCGAGCGTCCGGAGCTCACCGAAGCGCGGGTCGTCATCTCCGCGGGGCGCGGCATCAAGGCCCAGGAGAATTTCAAACTGGTAGAAGAGCTCGCCGACCTGTTCCGCGGTGCGATCGGGGCATCGCGCGCGGCGGTGGACGCCGGGTGGGCCCCCAACGACTGGCAGGTGGGACAGACGGGTAAGATCGTCGCCCCGGAACTCTACTTCGCGCTCGGGATCTCCGGCGCCATCCAGCACCTTGCCGGAATGAAGGACTCCAAGGTGATCGTCGCCATCAACAAGGACGAGGAGGCGCCGATCTTCCAGGTGGCGGACTACGGTCTGGTGGCCGACCTGTTCAAGGCGGTGCCCGAGTTGATCGCTGAGATCAAAAAGCTGAAATCCGCGTAGGTGAAACGCTGTCGCGGGGTCTCGTGAGCAAACGGGACCTCGCGGCAAAGCCGTCTACATGTTCATCACAGGAAGTTTCTCACCGTGATGACGACCCCCAGCCCGGCCACAACTACGATCCACAGTAGAAGCAGGGCGATGCCGGCCTTTCCAAGTTTCTGGAGCGAGGGGCTCGCCTCATAAGGTCCCGCAACTCTTCCCGACTGGAACGCGACTGCAAGAAGATACGATACGATCACCAGCCCCATGACAAAGGTCGCCAGGAACAGAGCCGTGCTTCCGAAGTCCAGGTTGACCTTGTAGTCGAAAATGGAGTAGGCGAAGCGCCCTGCATACTTCATCCTGAGCGCTTCTCTCGTGGCGGACATCCCCAGGACGGCAGCCAGTCCGGCCATGCCTGCCGGCACGGCGAATCGTGCCGGGTCTTTCTGCGCGAAATAGAGGAAAATCAGAAGGCCGGCGCCGAGCAACGCTCCCGCCGCGAATAACGGGTTCGACGCGAATCGGAATTCCGCGGGAAGGACGAGAAGCCACCAGGCGCCAACGATCGCCTGGATTGCTGTGAAGAACAGCGCCATCCGGGCCCCCATGTTTCCGACCCACGCCAGATACTCACTGTCCATGTCCTCCCGGTTCTTGAAATACCACGAGTACAGCATGAGGAAAATCCCCGTCATGGCGAAGGACGGAACGATGAAGTGCAGGAACCTCGGCAGCTGGAACGCATGCAGGGATGTCCCGGAGGTGTCGACCGAGTTGCCCTTCGCGTACCACGCAAGCCATTTATCGGGCTGAAGGAGCTGGTATCCGAGGACATGCATGATAACGCCTGCGAGAAGGAAGAAAGCGAACGATGCAATTCCGTACGCGGCGAAGCCCGCTCCTTTTCCGGGTTTTTTCCCGCCGAGGTAGAAGATGTAGGCAAAGCCATACGCAAGCGCCATGATAACCAGGAAGCCCATGACCCATGCTGCGGAAAGAAGGTTGGACGAGTACCAGAACGGATCGTACAGGACCTGTACGAACAGCAACGGAGCGACCCCGAGGAGAATGGACATCGAGGCGTTGATCGTAACCGCCTTCGCCAAAGATCCTGATAGTCGTTTCCAGCGTTCGTCGTTTCTCAGATAGCCGTAAACCGAGAGGAAGGAAGAGCCTATCGTCAGGTTCACGAGCACTATATGAAGAGCGAACGTCAGCACCATGAGCGCCTGGAACACTGCCGGGTAGAACGGCACACCCATCGGGTCCTGCAACGTCTTCAGCACGGCTCCGATTTCCATGGTTCCCTCCTCACTTGATCCGGGAGATCGTATACAAGTAGGCAGCCAATGCTTCCTTCTCCGCCGCGCTCCCCGCGAATGGAGGCATGTACTGATAATCGCCGAGAGTGTCGATGAACCCCGCGATCTCGCCGATCTCCGTCGCCGCCTCTGCGTGCGGCTTGAACTCCATTCTCCTGATCATCTGCGGCATCGGCCTGATACCGGATTCGTCGAGCGTATGGCAAGAGGAGCAGAGTATCAGGGCGGTCAACTTGCCCGCTTCCAGCTTGTTGCCTTCAGTCACTTCCCTCAACCCGTCCGGCACGTAGGGCGAAACCTTGAGAATCCCTTTTTCGCTGATCGCCTTCGTCTCGGCCACCACCTGCTTCGCCGGGAAATCGTGGCCTATCAATTGGTTCGAATACATGTACTGCTGGATCACGTACGGTTTCCGGATCATTTCCCGGGTCCGTTCGATCGACCAGATCCCTCCGAAAAGGACTGCGATGGCGAGGATCGCGGGGATCAGCCTGAGCGTAAGGGGCTTGAAATTCGCGTAGACGAAATAAAGGATCAGCAATCCGAGCGAAACGAGCATCCCCGTTTTCAGGCCCGGCAGCAGGAACGACGCCATGCCCAGAACGTTTCCGGCGGCGGCGGGAAGGGTTTTTATATATAGCAGCGTGAAGACGCTCCCCAGGACCAGCCCGCCGATGCCCCACTTTGACGCCGTCCTGATGATGAAGGACTTTGCGGCATCATCGGAAAGTTTGGTCGCAACCGCGATAGCGTAAGTCGCGGCGATGGCGAACATCAGGGAGGTCCTCATCAGAAGCTGGGGCCAGTACGTCTGGTTGAAGAAACCGTCGAAGAAATTTCCCGTCGCGGGCCATTTCCCCGGCGAGGCCATGAAGGCCAGGATGCCGACTATGATGATCATCGTCGTCCATGAGCCGATCGCGAAGATCCAGCCGATCTTGAGGTGGGTCTTCCGGTCCACCTTGCCGAACGTGTAGTAATAGGTGAAGATGCCGACGACCTCTATGATGAAGAAGACCCATTCTGTCGCCCATCCCCACACGTAATTGTGGATCAGTCCGGATATCCCTCTGGGGTTCGCGACGGTCGCCGCGTACCAGATGCCGACGCCGCTCAGCGAGCCGAGGACGTAAGCAAAAACAAGTATCATTAAGGTGTATTTTCGAATGAATTCCAGGAGCTCGGGCCGATTTTCCCGGTACGCTTTCGTTTCCACGTAGATGTTGAACCACATCGCGCTCGTCGACAGGTGCGACGGCAGCATGTGAAACGCCGCGATAAGGCCCAACAGGACCCCCGCGCTCAGGCTGGGCACTTCCCACACCGGATACATGCCCTGGCTCCCCTTTCTTGTGACGTTTGATTGCGCTGATCGGAAAAACCGCGAATTCCTTTTCTTTGATTCAAGATCCGGTTTTCGGTTTCAAACCCATCGGCGGGGTGAGTAAAGCGTGGGATAACGCGAGGGAAACTAAAGCCCGTAAAGGAAAAATCCGATATATTATCTAATCCGGACCGACATACGGAGGTGAATGGATGACAGCGGCGATTGCCCGTGGGAACCTGCTTTCACGGCTGAAGAGAAAGAATTTCACGGCGGCGGTGATCGGCCTGGGGTACGTGGGACTGCCCCTCGCGGTGGAGTATGCGGACGCCGGCATTCAGGTGATCGGCATCGACGTGGACGGAGTGAAGGTCCGCACGATACGGGCCGGGAAATCGTACATCGGAGACATCCCGTCCGAATCCATCGCCGCGGCAGTGGAGGCCGGTCTCCTTCGCGCGACCACCGATTTCTCGGCGCTGGCGGAGGCCGACACCGTGAATATCTGCGTTCCCACTCCGCTTCGCAAGACGAAGGACCCCGATCTTTCCTATATCGTCAATGCGGCGGAACAGGTAGTGAAGTACCTCCACAAGGACATGCTCATCGTCCTGGAAAGCACCACCTATCCCGGGACGACCGACGAGGTGCTCGTGCCTATGTTCGAGCAGAAGGGGTTCAAGGTCGGGCGGGACATTTTCCTGGCGTTTTCGCCGGAGCGTGTGGACCCCGGAAACGCCCAGTACACGACGAAGAACATCCCCAAAGTGGTCGGAGGCGTTACGCCGAAGTGCTCGAAGATGGCGGCGACGCTTTACGGCGGCGTGCTTCAGAACGTCCATCCGGTCTCCTGCTCGTCGGTCGCGGAGATGGTCAAGCTGCTGGAGAACACCTTCCGCTCGGTGAATATCGGGCTGGTGAACGAGATCGCGCTCATGTGCGACCGCATGGGGATCGACGTCTGGGAGGTGATCGACGCGGCGAAGACAAAACCGTTCGGGTTCATGCCGTTCTACCCGGGGCCGGGGATAGGCGGCCACTGCATCCCGCTGGACCCGTTCTACCTGTCGTGGAAGGCGAAACAGTTCGGCTTCGAGTCGCGCTTCATCGAGCTGGCGGGAGTGATCAACGCGCAAATGCCGCATTTCGTCGTCGGGAAGGTCGGCGACGCGCTCAACCGGTTCAGGAAATCGATAAACGGGGCGAAGATCCTGGTCCTCGGCGTCGCCTACAAGAAGAACATAAGCGACGTGAGGGAGTCCCCGGCGCTGGACATCCTGCAGCTCCTGATGAAGAAGGGCGCGATCCTTTCCTACAGCGATCCGTTCGTTCCGGAGCTGAACGAGCACGGGATCCGCATGAAGGGAGAGAAGTTTTCGGCCGCCACACTGCGGAAGGCCGATTGCGTGGTGCTGGTGACCGACCATGAACAGTTCGACCGGGAACTGATCGCCCGCGAATCCAAGGCGGTCGTCGACACCCGAAACGCCCTGAAGGGCTACACCGGCGACAACATCATCAAGCTATGAATACCTAAAAACGGGGACGTTCCTGAGCTTTTCCTTAAAAATGGGGACGTTCCTTGACTTTTTGTACGGGGGTGCGGATATGTATTTTGTTATCGTAAATAATATTGACGATACAGGCGATCGATCATGAATTATCTCGTAACCGGCGGGGCGGGATTCATCGGGTCCAATCTGACCGAAGCGTTGCTTGCGGCAGGGCACAAGGTCCGGATCATGGACAACTTCCTTACCGGGAAACGTGAAAACATTGCTGGATACGCGGAGAGGTTCGCCGGCTCGTTTGAACTTTTTGAAGGGGATCTGCGTGACCTGGTTGCAACACGCAAGGCGTGCGAGGGGACCGAGTATATCCTGCATCAGGGGGCTCTTCCCTCCGTGCCCCGTTCGGTGGCGGACCCGGTTCTCTCGAACTCGATCAACGTGGAAGGGACGGTCAACCTTCTCGTCGCCGCCAGGGACGCCGGGGTCCGGCGGGTCGTTTTCGCCGCCTCCTCATCCGCTTACGGAGACACTCCCGAACTTCCCAAGCGCGAGTCTATGAAGCCCTCTCCCAAAAGTCCCTACGCCTTGCAGAAACTCGCAGGCGAACATTACATGCGGATCTTCTATGAAGTGTACGGGTTGGAGACGGTGGCGCTGCGTTATTTCAACGTGTTCGGCCCGAAGCAGGATCCGAAATCGACGTACGCTGCCGTCATACCCAGGTTCATCACTTCCGTGCTGTCCGGAAATCCCCCGACGGTTTACGGGGATGGCCTCCAGACACGCGATTTCACGTACGTCGACAACGTTATTGAAGCCAACATTCTTGCAAGCAAAGCACCTGCCTCCGCGTGCGGGAAGGTGGTAAATATCGCCTGCGGAGAGCGGATCTCCCTCCTCGATATCCTCGAGATCATTTACGGGTTGGCGGGCCGGCGTGTCACTCCGAAATTCGAGCCTTCGCGCACTGGAGACGTACGCGATTCCCTCGCCGATATTTCCCTTGCGAAGGACCTGATAGGCTACTCCCCGAAGGTCGGCTTTTCGGTCG
The DNA here is from genome assembly GCA_016218975.1 of Deltaproteobacteria bacterium. Taxonomy (NCBI): domain Bacteria; kingdom Pseudomonadati; phylum Myxococcota; class Myxococcia; species Deltaproteobacteria bacterium. The sequence continues at coordinate 2,657 of JACRCO010000020.1, read as the reverse complement.
GTCTTTCCCATACCTTCGATTTTTTCCGCAATTTCCAACCCCCAAAACAGGGACGTTCTTAAAAAGTTCCGTGCTTAAAGGTATATTTCCCCCTTAGATTTACCCCATGCTTGTCTCTGTTTTATGAATGGCCCGATTATTGATTGTTATTTCAACATGTCAAGAAGCCCAAGGGTCGATTTCCCCGGAGCGGTTCATCACGTTTACGCACGTGGAATCGAGAAGCGAAAAATATTTTTCGATGATTGGGACCGGACGGTTTTCCTACAACGTGTTTTGTCAAACGTACCCAGATGGAAAGTTCGTTGCATTGCTTGGGCTTTGATGGAGAATCATTTTCATTTTCTCGTCATCAGTGATGGTGGAAATCTTCCGTTCTTCATGCGATGTTTGCTGACAGGATATTCCCTATATTTCAATGACAGACACATGCGTGCGGGACATCTTTTTCAAAACCGATACAAATCCCGACACATCATTAAGGAATCCCATTTGCTTGCTGCAATCCGTTATATACATCTGAATCCAGTCAGGTCTGGCCTTGTCCATTCAATTGAGGATCTTGCGAAATATCCATGGACAGGACACGAGGAACTATTGTCTGATTCCGCAGGTTGGATGGATTTCGAAACCTTGGAGAGTTTATTTTCTGATGGAGGCCGGGAAAACTGGAAGATTGAATACCGTAAGTTTGTCGAATTCGGATACACGATATATTCCGCAGGGAATGGTTGTATCGAGAGAGAAAAGCGCAATTTATTCGGAGAGGTCGATAATGCAACTACCCGATTCAATGATGATGGGAAACCCCCGGAAGTATTTTGTGAAATATTGCGTCATGTATCTGCACAAACCGGAGTTCCTGCGGAAATAATCATGGATGGAGGAAGAAGATATTGTGAGGTCAATGCCAGAAGGGAATTGCTTAACATGTGCAAGAAGGAATTGAATTTCCCGGTTGTAAAATTGGCTCGATGGCTTGGAATTTCGGAATCCAGCGCGAGTTATCTTCTAAAAACGAAGAAATCCGAGAGACGAAGTTTTTAAGAACGTCCCTGTTTTTGAAAATGAGTTATTGAATTTTCCGGCTTGTGATGATGAAGGCCGAGTGAGAGAACATCCACTGGACGGGTCGGACAGACAGGCCTTTGACGTGCCAGGGACGGTGAATCACTTCGAATACTTCAGGTTCGCTGAAGGATCCCTGTTCTGCAAGGCGATCGACCATCTGCTTCACCTGGATCGTGGACGGAAGATAGGACAGCACGATTCCACCCGGAACCAGCGCCGCGACGGCATGCTCGACGGCCCGCCACGGCTCCGGCAGATCGAGTACGATCCGATCCACCTCCTTTTCCTCGATACCGGAGTAAATGTCCCGCACCTTGACTTCGAGATTTTGGCAATCTCCCAAAAATCTCGTTACGGTCCTTTTCCCGCTCTCCGCGAAATCCTCCCTGATTTCGTAAGAGACGACTCGTCCCGCGGGACCGACAGCTTCGAGTAACTTGATCGTCAGCGCTCCCCATCCGATACCGGCTTCGATCACCGTTGCCCCGGGGAAAATGTCCGCCCAAAGGAGGATCGGCCCGATATCCTTGGGATAGATAATCTGTGCGTGGCGCTTGAGGTTGAGGATGTATTGGTTGAACGTGGGGCGGAATACACGATATGCGGTTCCCCTCGCAGTCCAAACGATGCTTCCGTCCGGTTTGCCGATTATGTCGTCGTGAAGGATGTTTCCCTTATGAGTTCCGAACGGTTTTCCCGGAGTGAGCGTCAGAAGATGCTCCTCGCCTTTCGGATCGATCAGGATGATATCTTCGCCTGCCTGCAACGGCCCTCTCGGATGTCGGCCTGCCATGTTTTCTCCTGGATTTTTATTAGCCGGATTTTTTTTCGGTTCGTCTCCGGGCTTTGGCAACCGTCTCCTTCAGGCGGCAATAGCTACAGGTTTCAGCATAGGTCGGGGCGCCGCAGGTTATGCATTTGCGCGACCTGCCATCGATATCTTGATCCGGCGGACTCTGGTTTTTTCTTGGAAAACCCAAGTGAACGTTAAAAAGTTCAGGAACGTCCCCGTTTTTGTCTTTCCCGTTTTCGACGAAGTTTTTAAGAACGTCCCTGTTTTTGAGGAAGCCCTGGTAGAAGCGGCGGCGGGTGCCGGGCATCGCCTCTTCGATGAGGGAGAGGGCTTCCTTGTAGACGAGGGAGGTAGCGTCTTCGCTCATCGGGCATTCCTCGGTCACGAAATCGATACCCTTCAGGAATCCGTAAGACGCCGTTTCAACCTCGCTCACACGCCACAGGGGCTTTACCTTCCGAACGAGCCCGCCTTCCGACTCGGGGAGCAGGGGATGCTGGCGGGAAAGGTGGCCGTCGTCCCAGTGCAGCAGGTTTCCCAGAAGACGCGCCGCCTCGTCGTCGAGGTTGTGCCCCGTGGCGACGGCAGTGAACCCACTATCCGCCGCAATACGGTTGAAGAAATATCGCTTCACCGTGCCGCATACGGAGCACTCCTCCTTGCGCGCCCGCCTGGACGCTTCGGGAATCGGCACGCCCTCCGCGCGCAGGTCCACGACGATCGGTTTCTTCCCGCGGGAAGCGGCATAGGCAAGGGTCATCGCCCTCGAGCGCTCCGAGTATCCCTCAATGCC
>JACRCO010000019.1 GCA_016218975.1 Deltaproteobacteria bacterium | reverse complement strand
GCGGCGGCGACCACAACGAGAGGCAGAACAGGAAGACGAGAAGCGCGCTTCTCATGAAGGTAATTTATATCATGTTCTCTGAAAGCCGCATAGACATTGGGGAATTTATGGCGATACGGCCTTTGTGGAAAGCAGGAACGGAATGCGGCGTTACCCCGGGCTCCTTCGCAACCCGCCCACGTGCGGACTTTCAATCCTGGATTTTCCCAGCGTGATCCGGAAAGCATCCAGCGGGGATTCCGCGTATTTTTTTCTCGCGAGGAACAGCAGGCCGAAGAAATTGGCCCCGCGCTCCTTGGTGCGGCGCTCCTGGATGGCCCCGACAGGGACTTTCATTCCGCTGGCGTAGTCCACCCTGTACACGGTGAATGTCTGCATGGAATTGCACACTCCCGTAAGTATAATGGAACTCCCGGGCCGCCCCCCCCCACAGAATCGTCCCGGAATATCGTGGGCAAACACTTTTCTTGAACTATCCTTTGAGCGGCTTACATAATAATACACACAAATAAATTGCTTGGCAACAAAAGCTGCAAGAAGGGGGCCATAAAGTCATTCTACTGTAACATGGCAAAAATAAAGAATTAATCAGGTGCAGACATTATTGTCGAGGAAAAAAGTATTTCCGGTTTTTACCGTTGCGGAAAATTTTCATCCAAAGATATGGAAATAATTCGCTTTTCTAAACGACGAAGCGAAGCCCTGCGGAACATGAGGAACAACGGTTTCCTGAAAGCCCGGTGACCGTGGCGCGGTATCCCGTACGCCGTACAACGGTGGCGCCGCACCGGGGGCATTTCGTGTCCTCGCTTCCCGGGATATGGTAATTACCTACGTAGACGTAGGAAAGCTTTTCCCGCGCGATGCGCCACGCAGCGGCAAGCCTTTCAGGGGGCGTCGGCGGGGCGGTGAACCGGTGCTGCGGGAAGTAGCGTGAGAGGTGGAGCGGGATCTCCGGGTCCGTCTCCGCTACGAAATCGACGACGCGCCGGATCGACTCGTCCGAATCGTTCTCGCCGGTGACCAACAGGGTGGTGATCTCGACGTGGACGCTCCGCGCTGCGGCGCGGATCGTTTCAAGCACCGGCTCGAGCGTCCCCCCGCAGATTTTCCGGTAGAATTCCGGGTCCATCGATTTCAGGTCGATGTTCATCGCATCCACCAGCGGCAGGAGTTCCGCCAGCGGTTCCGGCGAGACGTAGCCGTTGGTCACCAGCACATTGGCCATTCCTTCCTTCCGGAATTCCCGGGCGCAGTCCGCGACGAACTCGAACCATATCAGGGGCTCGTTGTAGGTGTAGGCGATGCCGACCGATCCCGCATCCTTCGCCGCGCGGATCAGCTCCGGGATCGGCGCCGGGCCCAGGGGCGCCTGCCCCGTTACCAGGTGGTAGTTCTGGCAGAAGCCGCAGCGGAAGTTGCAACCGATCGACCCTATCGAAAGGATGGCCGATCCCGGGTGGTAGTGGAACAACGGCTTCTTTTCGATGGGATCCATAGCCGCGGCCGCCACCATGCCGTAAGTGAGCGCGTAAAGCGTCCCCCCGCGGTTTTCCCGCACGCGGCAGATACCGCGTTTCCCGTCGGCGATCTTGCAGAAATGCGGGCAGAGCCCGCAGCGGACGGCGTCCCCTTCGTGGGCCCAGTGCGCCGCGACGCGCCCTTCAGCGCCTGACGAAGAATCCATCGAACTCTTCCGAGGGGACGCGCCACTTGACGTCGGCCGCCTCTACATATGCTCCCGGAGGGCCCTCGCGCATGAAGGCTACGACTCTCTCCACGGCGGACCGGTCCCCCTGCAGGACCGCTTCGACCCTGCCGTCGGGAAGGTTGCGGACGAACCCGCGGACGCCCCAGCGCGCGGCCGCGTCTCGCGTCGACGCGCGGAAGAACACACCCTGCACCCGTCCTGAAACGACGACCAGCGCTTCGGACGCGTCTTTCATTTCTTTCCCACCGCTCCCGCCAATTCCAGGAACTCCCCTTCCGTGAGGATCGGAATCCCCATCTCCTTCGCCTTCGAGATCTTCGATCCCGGGTCCCCGCCCGCCACCAGGAAATCCACCTTTCGGCTTACGCTTGCGGCGACGTTCCCGCCGGCTTTCCGCACGATCTCCTGGGCTTTCGCCCTTGGCATTTCAAGAGATCCGGTGAACAGGAACGTCTTTCCCGCCAGTTTTCCCTGGGTTTGCGGCTCCGGCCGTATTTCCATTCTACCCCTCTCCAGCAGGCGGTCGACGATGCGGGCCCCCTCCGCGGAGGAGAAAAATCCGGAGACGCTCTGTGCCACCTCCGGGCCGATTTCGTGAACTTCGGAAAGTTCCTCCAAAGAGGCCTTGCGAAGCGCGTCGAGAGACCCGAAGCGCCGGGCGAGGACCGTGGAGAGATGCTCTCCCACGTGCGGGATCCCGAGGGCGTAAAGGAAGCGTGAAAGGGTCGGCGTCCGGCTCTTTTCGATGGAACGCATGAGGTTGCCCGCGGATTTCTCTCCCAGCCGCTCCATGCCCGCGAGCGTCTGCGCATCCAGCGCGTAAATGTCGGCGGGCTCCGACACCAATCCCTCGTCCACCAGGAGGGAAATGATCTTGCTTCCCAGCCCTTCGATGTCCATGGCGCCTTTCGATACGAAGTGGCGCAGGGATTCCTTCCGTTTCCCCGAGCACCCTTTTCCCGTGCAGCGATGGGCGGCTTCTCCCGGGATCCTTTCCACGGGCGAGGAGCAGATCGGGCATGTCGAGGGCAACCGAAAAGGTTCCCCCCGTTCCGTATCCTTCCGGAGCGCCGAGAGGGACTCCACCACTTCCGGGATGACGTCCCCGGCGCGCTGGACGACGACCCGGTCCCCCACGCGAATGTCCTTCTGATCCACGAAGTCCTGGTTGTGCAGCGTCGCCCTGCGCACGGTGACTCCGCGCACGACGACCGGCGCAAGGTTCGCGACAGGCGTCAAAGTTCCCATGCGCCCCACGCTGACGACGATGTCCTCCACCGTCGTCTCGGCGCGGTCGGGGGAGAATTTCGCCGCGATCGCCCAGCGGGGGGACCGCGAAATTTCGCCGAGTTCTCCCTGGAGATTCCGGTCGTTCACCTTCACCACGACGCCGTCGATTTCGAAGGGGAGCGCCTCCGCCTCTTTCTCCATGCGCCGGTAGAATTCGAGGACCTCTTCGATCGTCCTGCAGACCCTGCTTCCTTCGCGGTTCACCGGGAACCCCCAACCGGCAAGCAGCCCGAGTTCTTCCCAATGATGGTTGAATTGGAGCCCATCCATCCTGCCGGTTCCGTAAACCCAAAGGCGCAGCCGCCTGCTTGCCGTCACCCGGGGATCGAGCTGGCGGACGGAGCCCGCTGCTGCGTTGCGGGGATTCGCGAAGGGCGGCTCTCCGAGCCTCTCCCGGCCCCTGTTCAGCTCCCGGAATTCGTTCCTCTGCATATAGATCTCGCCTCTTGCATCCAGGAGGCGGGGAGGAGGCATCGATATCGCTTCGGAGGTTTTCCCGGCGGCGGAGGATGACATGCGTGGAATGGCAAGAGGGACGTCGGGGATCGTCCGCAGGTTTTGTGTGATGTCCTCCCCGCGCACGCCGTCGCCGCGCGTGGCGCCGCGGGAATATTTACCGTCCTCGTAGGTTAGCTCGACCGCAAGCCCGTCTATCTTCACCTCGGCTACGTATCCCGACCGATCCAGGTTGCTCTCGGGAACGCCGCGCGCCTTAAGGAACCGCCGGACCCGGGCGTCGAACTCGCGCAGTTCCTCTTCCGAAAACGCGTTTTGCAGGGAGAGCATGGGAAGGGTCCGCACGACGGTCCCGAACGCCTCGACCGGTTCGGCGCCCACACGCTGCGTGGGGGATTCGGGATCGGAAAGTTCGGGATGCGCTTCCTCGATGGAGAGCAATTCCCGAAACAGGGCGTCGTATTGCGCATCTGAGATTTCCGGAGCGTCGTCGCGGTAATAGCGTTCGTTGTGGTACCGGATGAGCCGCCGAAGCTCCTCGACGCGGCGTTTCGGTGCTGGGTCCGGCAATTTCATCCTCCGGTTCGTTTGCGGTAGCGGGGAGTGTCCTTGTTTTCCGAGCAGATTATACAATGAACGTGCACGGCCGGATCGTCCGGCGGAAAAGGAGACGGACATGGGATCGTTATGGAAGAGGATACTGGGCGAAGAAGAAGAGGGATCCGGCGACCGTCCGGGGCTGACCGGAGAGGATTACGTACGGGTATCCGAACTTATGCTGTTCAACCGCAACCTGGTCGAGGCGCTGAAGCACGAACAGATGGGGATCGCGCTCTACACCCGGTATCTCCAGGAAGCCCATGACAAGGAAGGGCGGGAAATGTACCAAAAACTGATAGACGAGGAAATCCGGCACCTCCGGATGGTGGAGGAGGAAATCGAGGAGCACAAGCGCAAGGGATACTGGAGCTGACTATAATACAGCCACCTGCCTCCGGCGCCTATTCGATCGATCGTTACTCTTCCAGCGCGACGATCCCCGGCAGCCGTTTCCCTTCGAGAAGTTCGAGAAACGCCCCGCCGCCCGTGGAAACGTAGGACATACGCGAGAAAAGCCCGGCCTTGTGGAGCGCCGTATCGGTGTCGCCGCCCCCGACGATGGTGATCGCGTCGCTTTCCGCCAGCGCGCGCATAAGGGAAAAGGTTCCGCTTGCGAACGGCCCCATCTCGAAGGCGCCCAGCGGCCCGTTCCAGACGATCGTGCGCGCCCCATGGAGCGCTTCCTTGAACAGGAGGGAGGTCGCGGGCCCGACGTCCGCCGCGATCCAGCCCGGGGGGATCTCCTCCACCGGAACGGGCTTCACTGACGCCGAAGGGTCGAGACGATCGGCGACCACCACGTCCACCGGTAGGTAGAGCTTCACCTTGCGGCCCGCCGCGTTGGCCAGGACCTGCTTCGCCGTCTCCAGCATTTCGGCCTCGAAGAGCGACTTGCCCACCTCGAGCCCCTTCGCGGCGAAGAAGGTGTTCGCCATCGCGCCGCCGATGAGGATCTTGTCCACCTTGCCCAGAACGTTGTTGATCGCTTCGATCTTGCCGGAGATCTTCGCACCCCCGAACACCGCGACGAGAGGTCTCGCCGGATCGACGAGCGCCTTCTCGAAATAGGTTATCTCGTTCTTCATCAGCATCCCCGCGGCCTTCTCCATCACGAACTTCACGATCGCGACGTTCGAGGAGTGGCCCCGGTGCGCGGTGGCGAAGGCGTCGTTCACATAGACGTCGCAAAGAGCCGCCAGCTTCTTCCCGAAGCCCTCGTCGTTCTTCTCTTCATCGGCATAATAGCGGACGTTTTCCAGCAGCAGGACGTCGCCCGGCCGCATCGCCGCGACGGCTTTTTCGGTATCGGGACCTACGCAGTCCGGCACGAAGGTCACCTCTTTTCCCATGAGGGAGGAGAGCCGTCGGGCGGCGGGCGCGAGGCTCATCTCCGGGACCTTCTTCCCCTTGGGGCGCCCCAGGTGGGATAGAAGGATCGTCTTCGCCCCGCTCATCACGGCGTGCCGGATCGTGGGGAGCGCCGCCTGGAGGCGGGTGTTGTCGGTGACGTTCCCTTCCTTGTCCATTGGCACGTTGAAGTCGACGCGGATCAGAACGCGCTTGCCGGTCAGTTCCAGCTGGTCGATGGAGCGCACCTTCATCGGGTCTTCCTCCGAAATGGGTCGTTTTCTCCGTGAATAGTACCAAAAACCGCCGGTCGGTTCACGTCACGAAATCCCGCTTGCGGGATTGCCTCCCCGAGGCCGCAGCTTGCACCGGGAGGCGTCCGTCGAAGGAGCGACCATGGACAATGATATAATCCGGGATATAATCCGGCCATTATGGGTCTTGTCGCCCGTGCGTTTCCCCGCCGGTTCATCATCCGGAACGCTTCCGCCTTTTTCGAAACAATCGTTTTCCTCCTCTTTTTCCTCGCTGTCTCATCTCTTGTCGCTCCTTCCGTATACGCCGCCCGGCAGGCGCCGATCCGGATCGGTGTATCCTCCATGATCACGCCGGTCGACACTGTCAGGTATTACCAGGAAATCATCGAATACATCGGGAACAGGATCGGACAGCCCGTTCAGATGGTCCACAGGAGGACGTATGACGAGATGGACAGGCTCCTCGAAAGGGGCGAGGTCAAGATAGCGTTCATCTGTTCCGCTCCTTATGTCAAGGACCGGGAGAAATTCGGAGTCGAACTCCTGGTTGCGCCGAGGGTGAACGGAAGCCTGCGGTACCACTCGTACGTCATCGTCCACATCGACAGCCAGATAAGGGCATTCCCGGAACTAAAGGGTAAGGCATTCGCCTTCACCGACCCGAAATCCAATACCGGCAAGATCTACCCCACCTATCTTCTGAAGACGATGGGGTTCACCCCGGAAAGGTTTTTCGGAAGAATTCACTACAGCTACAGCCATAACAAGTCCGTCGAGATGGTGGCGAAAAGGATCGCGGAAGGAGCGGCGGTAGACAGCATCGTATACGAGCACATGCGGAGGACCGGTTCGCCTTACGTCAGGCAGACGAAAATCATCAAACGTTCCCCTCCTTTCGGAATCCCTCCGGTGGTTGTCGCAACGGATGTCGATCCCATCCTCAAGAAAAAGGTAAGGGACGCATTTCTCGCGATGGAGAAGGATCCGAAGGGCAAAGCGATCCTCGACGCCATGATGATCGACGGATTCGCCGAAATTTCCGACAAGGACTATGACGGGATTCGGGAGATGGACCGGGCCATCGCGGGCATCGTGTCGGCGCCGAAAAAAACCGGCGACCGCAGGACGGTGCGGTTCGGGATCATCCCGAGGGACAACCCCAGGATCCTTTACGAAAAGTACCAGCCCCTCATCGATTACCTGTCGAGGAAGACGCCGTATTCCTACGAGATCGTGCTGAAAAGAAACTATGCGGAGACCGTGGGCGCTCTCGTGAACGGAGAAACGGACGTCGCCTTGCTGGGTCCGTTGACCTACCTCGAGGCCCGGGCGAGAAGCGACGTCAGGTGCATCCTGAAACCTCGTGGGGTAGACGGTAGTGCACAGAACAGGAGCGTGATCATCAAGCGGAAAGGCGCTCCCATGAACAGCCCTTCCGACCTGAAGGGGAGGAGCGTCGCCTTCGCATCGTCAAAATCGACATCCGGGAACCTTGTTCCCCGCTATCTCCTGGCCGAAAGTGGCATCCATCTGGGGGACCTGAAGGGATATGCTAATTTCGATTTCCACGATTCCGTGGTAAAGGCCGTTCTCAAGGGACGGTTCGATGCGGGGGCCGTGCGGGAATCGGTGGCGAAGAAATATCTTGGGCTTGGCATAGAGACCATCGCCGTATCCGAGGCCATACCGACGGGGCCGCTTGTCGCCGGAAAGAACGTATCTCCCACGGTCGTTGAAACGATAAGGAAGGCCCTTCTCGGCCTGAACCCTTCCGAGGACGAGGGGAGAAAGGTATTGAAGCGCCTCGATGAAGACCTGAAGAACGGTTTTACCGAGGCGTCGGAAAGGGATTACGAAAATATACGGTTGCAGATCAACGCGGTTCCGCGGGCATGCGGCATGGGATGCCATCCGAATATCAGGCTATGACTCGCCCGGTCCCTCTGTTATCGGGGAAAGGGCTTCAGTTTCAATTCATTCTCGTAACGACGTGCGCGATCATAGCGATGATGACCGCGCTGGGCTACCTGGCCGTAGAGAGGGAAAAGAGCATCATGTATGCGGAAGCGGAGAAACAGGGGCGGTTGCTCGGCGAGACGCTCGCGATACCCATCATCAACGACCTCATATACGAGAAGCTGGGGCTGGTCGAAGAGGGCGGGCTAATCGACAATTACACGGCGGAGGTCTTCCACCGGAAGGAGACGGACCTTATCTACGTGGCGATCCTTGACGAGGAAGGCAAGGTTATCTCTCACAACGACATTACAGAATACGGGAAGGTATATTCGGACGATATGACACGGAGGATACTCGCCGCGGAGCTGACCACCGTTCAGCGATTTTCCAGGGACGGCCACAATGCGCTGGACTTCGGAGTTCCCCTCTCGATCGGGACGAAACGGTGGGGGACCCTGAAATTCGGGATCTCCCTCGAGAAGGTCGAGCGCGAAATCCTCGCCATGGTGAAGAGGATCGCGGCGCTGACCGTGTTTCTTCTGCTGGGCGGTTTCGTCATCGTCGTTCTTTTGAGCAGGCGGTTCATTAGCCCCATAACCAGGCTTGCCGACACCATGGAAAGGGCGCGCGGAGATTTCCTCGACCTGAAGGTGGACGTAAAGGGGAGCGACGAGATCGCCGTTCTCGGCGAGCGGTTCAACGGCATGATCGAAAGGATCCGGCAGGCGAACGAGGAACTGAAAAAGACGCATGAAAAGCTGGTGCAATCGGAGAAGCTCGCGTCCATCGGAGTCCTTGCGGCGGGCGTCGCCCACGAGATCAACAACCCGCTGGGCGGAATCTTCAATTGCCTCCAGATGCTGAAAAAAAACGGCGCGGACACGGGCCTCAGGGAGAAATACCTGGATCTCGTCAGGGAGGGGATGGACAGGATCGAGGCGACGGTCGGCAAGCTGCTGTGGATGTCCCGCAAGAAGGAGCGCGCCCTCGCCGAGGTGAATGTGCGGAACGCCGTCGAAGAGGCATACGCCTTCCTGAGGTACAAGATAAGCGACGGCCGGATCGCATTCAGGAACGAGGTTCCCGGGGAGCTGCGCTTCACGTTCGATGCGCACGATCTCCAGCAGCTTCTTCTCAACCTGTTGATAAACGCGGTCCACGCCATGAGCGCCGACGGGGTGCTGACGGTCAGGGCCGCCGTGCACGACTCGCTCGTCGCCATCGATATCATCGACACCGGCGCCGGAATCCCGCCGGAAAACCTCGGGAGGGTCTTCGACCCCTTCTTTTCCACCAAGCCCGCAGGGGAGGGGACCGGCCTCGGCCTCTGGCTCGCATACGAAGTCGTCCGCAGCTACGGCGGGGAGATCGCCGTCGAAAGCGAAACGGGAAAGGGGAGCCGGTTCACCATGCGATTCCCGGCGGGGGAGGCAACATGAACGGGGGCGTCATACTAATAGAGGACGACAAGATCATGCGCGTGACCCTGGAAGACGCGCTGAAAGGGGCCGGGTACGAGGTCATGTCTTTCGCTACAGGCACCGCGGGCCTCAATGCCATACAAAACACATCGTGCGACGTCGTGATAACCGACGTGAGGCTCCCGGACATCGACGGGTTCGCCATCGTAAGGGAAATCGCGGGGCGGGGAGACATCCAGGTCATCGTGATGACCGCCTACGGCACCATAAGGGACGCGGTGGAAGCGATGAAGCTGGGGGCCTTCGATTACCTTACCAAGCCCTTCTCGCTCGACGAGTTCCTGTTGCTCGTCGAAAGGGCGCTCGATCTCAAGCGCCTGAAGGACGAGAACATCCGGCTCAGGAAAGACCTGAACTCGTATTCCCGCGCTCCGAACATCGTGGGCGAAAGCGCAGGGATGAAGAAGATCTTCTTCCTCATCGACAAGGTGGCCGCATCCTCGTCTACCGTTCTCCTCCTCGGCGAAAGCGGCACGGGCAAGGAGATGGCCGCCACGACAATTCACTATCGCAGCGCCAGGAGGAGCAAGCCGCTGATCAAGGTCAACTGTTCGACGCTTCCCGAGGGGCTGATAGAGAGCGAGCTCTTCGGCCATGAAAAAGGGGCGTTCACCGGAGCGATAAAAAGAAAGCCCGGCCGGTTCGAGCTTGCCGACGGAGGAACCATATTCCTCGACGAGGTGGGGGACCTGCCCCAGTCCACCCAGGCGAAGATACTGCGTGTCATGCAGGAGCGGCAGTTCGAGAGGATCGGCGGGACGGAAACGCTGACCGTCGACGTGCGAGTGATCGCGGCGACGAACAGGGACCTCGAAAAGGAGGTCGGGGCAGGGCGGTTCAGGGAAGACCTGTATTACCGGCTGAACGTCATTCCGATCGTGCTTCCACCCTTGAGGGAGCGGAAGGAGGACATCCCGGCCCTGATCGAACACTTCATGGACAAATACAGGAAAATCCAGTCGAAGAACGTAAGGCTTTCGAAGGAAGCGGCGGATGCGATTATCATTCACGATTTCCCCGGGAACGTCAGGGAGCTCGAGAACACCGTTGAGCGGTGCGTCACACTCGCGACATCGGGCGTGATCGGCAGGGAGGAACTCCCCCCGGCGATAGCGAAGGGACAGCGGGCGAGGAGCCTTCTTCTTTCCGATGTCGCCGCTGAAGCGGAGAAGAACCATATTCTGCGCGTGCTGCGAACTACCGGGGGTGGGAAATCGAAAGCTGCCGAAATCCTGGGCATCAGCAGGAAGACGCTCTGGGAAAAAATAAATGCGTTCGGGATCGAATGAAGGCCACGGGCTTCATATTAAATATGTTACCAATAAGTAACAATAGGTCGACCCTATGGAACGCGGGAAATAATTTATAAAATCAACTTCTTAGCCGTCATACCTCTTCTGCGATGTTTCTTCCGGGTTACGTTTTGCCAAAGGTATTTTCTTTGAATCCAACAAGTTACGTGCGGCATGGGAATTGAGAGAAAATACAGGGATTAAGTATTGTATTTTCCATTTATCTTTTAAGATATGCAATAAAATGGTTTATAGGCGAATCCCGGTTCTGAGCACAGGCACTCGTGACGCTTACTCGAGGAGGTGAAGGATGAAGATCAGCCGCAGGGATTTCCTTAAAGTTTCGGCGACGACAGGGGCCATGGCGGCGGTGGGAATGTATTCTCTGAATGCGTTTGCCGCCGACCATGTCTCCAAATCGCCCTTGGAGAGCCCGGGAGCGTGGATCCCCACCACGTGCCAGGGGTGCACCGCCTGGTGTCCCGCCGAGTTATTCGTCCAGGAGGGGCGGATAGTCAAGGTTCGGGGCAACCGGTTCTCAAAGGCAAACGGCGGACATGTCTGTCCGCGCGGCCACATGATCGTTCAGCAGGTGTACGATCCCGACCGGGTCAAAGTGCCCATGAAAAGGACCAATGCGAATAAAGGGCGCGGCGTCGACCCGAAGTTCGTGCCGATCACCTGGGACGAGGCGCTGGACACCATCGCCGACAGGATGATGTCGCTGCGCAAGGCTAACGAGCCCGAGAAGCTCATGTACATGAGAGGCCGGTACTCGCCCACTTCCACAGACCTGCTTTACGGAACCCTGCCGAAGATCTTCGGCACCCCCAACTACTTCTCCCACAGCGCAATTTGCGCCGAGGCCGAGAAGATGGGGCCCGGATATACCCAGGGGTATTTCGGATACCGCGATTACGATCTTGCCAGGACCAAATGCCTTGTGGTCTGGGGTTGCGACCCCTTAAGCTCCAACCGCCAGGTGCCGAACGCCATAGACAAGTTCGGCCGGATACTTGACCGGGGCGTCGTGTTCGCCGTCGATCCCCGCCTTTCGGCCTCGGCCGCCAAGGCGACGGAATGGCTGCCGATAAAGCCGGGGGAGGACGGCGCGCTCGCCGCAGCCCTCGCGCACGCCATCATGACTGAAGGCATGTGGAGCAAGGAATTCGTCGGCGATTTCAAGGACGGCAAGAACCTCTTCAAAGCCGGCGCCACCGTCGACGAGGCGTCATTCACGGAGAAGCAGACACACGGCGTCGTGAAGTGGTGGAACCTGGAGCTGAAGGACAAGACCCCCGCATGGGCCGCGAATAAGACCTTGATCCCCGAGGACCAGATCCTCCGCGTGGCCCGGGCTATGGGCAAGGCCGGGTCCGCCACGGCCGTCTGGATGGGTCCGGGGGTGGCGATGACTCCCCGCGGCACCTATGCCGCCATGGCGGTCTACGCCCTGAACGGCATACTCGGCTCGATCGAGACCGAGGGTGGTGTCATGCAGGGCTCGAGCGCTCCGACGGAAAAATTCCCCTCTCTCGATAAATACGTCGACGAGCTTGCGAAAAAAGCCGGCAAGGGGAAGAAGTTGGACGGCCGAGGAGCGAAGGACATGCCGGCCATGATGAGCGCGAAGCCGGGCAGCGGGGTGGTCACAAACAACGTGGCCAACGGGTTGTTGAAAGATCCGGACGCGGTCAAGGTCTTCATCAGCTCCTGGAGCAACTTCGCCTTCTCCTGCACCGGCGCCCAGCGCTGGGAGAAGGCCCTGGAAAGGATTCCCTTCTTCGTGCACATGGTGACCAACGCGTCGGAGATGACTCAATTCGCCGATATCGTCCTCCCGGCGACCTTCGCGCCCGCGGAGAAATTTTCGATCATCGCCAGCATGGCGAACCTGCACGGCCACCTCTCGATCCAGCAGCCCGCCGGAAAGACACTGTGGCAGGTCAAGGCCGAAGAGACAGAGGTGATGTGGCTTTTGGCTGAAAAGCTCAAGGCCAGAGGCTTTTCCAACCTGCACGATTACTATGCCTCCTTCGCCGATCCGGAAACCGGGAAGAAGCCGGCGAACGCCGCCGAGTTCGCGGAAATCGCCGCAAGGATTTCCAGCCAGAAAGTGTGGAACGGGAAGGAGAAGATGAAAGGGGACCAGGTCGCGGGCTGGGCGGAGTTCCGCAAGCGGGGGATATACAACACCGAGACCTACCCCTACAGGAAGAACTGGGGAAAGGTTGACCCCGCGACCGGGAAGTTCGAGGGCAAGTTCAAGACCGAAACGAAGAAGTTCGAGTTCTACAGCGAAACGATGAAGAAGGCCTTCGGGGAGCACGCGAAGAAGCACAACGTCACGATCGACGAAGTACTTCAGGCCAGCGGCTACGAGGCCCGCGGCGAGTTGGCCTTCGTCCCGCACTACGAGTCGCCGAAGCGATGGGGGAACGAGAAGGAGTTCCCCTTCACCTTCATCGATTACAAGTCGCGCCTGAACCGTGAGGGGCGCAGCCAGAACATCGCCTGGTACCACGAGTTCAAGGCGGTGGACGTCGGCGACAGGAGCTGGGACGACGTCGCAAAGATCAATCCCGCGGACGCATCCAGGCTGGATATCCGGGACGGCGACAGGATCCGTCTCACATCCGTAACCGGCTCGATCCTCGCCACGGCCAGGCTGTGGCAGGGGGTGCGGCCCGGAACCGTGGCCAAGTGCTACGGACAGGGGCACTGGGCCTACGGCCGCGTGGCGGCGCTGGATTATTCGAAGTTCCTGCCGAGGGGCGGAAACAACAACGAGATCCTCCCGGACGACTACGACCGTCTCAGCGGCTCGACCGCCCGCAACGGCGGCTTCACCGGCGTCAAGATAGAGAAGGCCTGAGGGAGGGACGATAAATGAAACAGTACGGAATGGTTATAGACCTTCAAAAGTGCGTCGGCTGCGGGGCTTGCGCGATATCCTGCAAGACCGAGAACAACACGCAGAACAGGGGGAACGGCCAGTCGTTCAACTGGGCGGGCTTCCTGTATGAAGAGTCCGGCTCGTTCCCGAACGTCGCCCATATCACCCGTCCAGTGATGTGCAACCACTGCACGGACGCCCCCTGCGTCGCCGCGTGTCCCGTGACCCCGCCGGCCATATTCAAGACGCCGGACGGGATCACCATGATCAACCACGAGAGGTGCAAAGGCGACCGGGCGTGCCAGCGGGCTTGCCCCTACAGCAAGGAGGCAATCGGCGCAGGCGACTGGAGCGTCTTGAGCTTCAACGAGTTCAAGAAGGAAACCCACCCGAATTTCCGCGACGCCTCGGAGATGATCCCGGGCGGAACGGCATCCGGCGCGGCGACAGCCGCACAAGCGGGCTCGGTCCCACCCCACCGTAACAGGTACGGCCACCCCGATTACGACGATATCCGCCGCGCCGGAGTCATCGAAAAATGCATCTTCTGCGACCATCGCGTCAAAAAGGGAGAATTGCCCTACTGCGTGGTTTCCTGTCCTTCCGGGGCGCGTATCTTCGGCGATATCAAGGATCCGGCCGGCGAACCGGCGAAGCTCCTGAAGACGTACAAGGCCCAGGTGCTGAAACCCGAGGAAGGCACCGGTCCGAATGTTTATTACATCCGGAGCTTCAAGGTATCTCTATAGGGATGCGCCAGGCCGGGGGGGGCCTGGCGCCGTACCTTACCCTTCCGGGGAGGTGCATGAGTTATCGTGTCCAGTGACGGTTTCGTCGCCGCGGAGGTGAAAAGGGGGGATTGCTTCAGGCTTCTTGCCGCGTGCTTTTACCCTCCCGACAGGAAAGCGTTGCTGGAGGAGGATGTGCCGGGTAACCTTCGCAGGCTTCTTGAATCCGTCTGCCCGGAAGCGGCTTCGCATGCGGAAGGGATGGCCGGTGCGCTATCGCGAACAGAGGATGTCGAACTCGCCGCGGCCCATGCGAAGTTGTTCGTGGGGCCCTTCGAATTGCAGGCGCCTCCGTACGGGTCGGTATACCTGGATTCGGGCAGGAGACTGATGGGCGACTCGACGATCGAGGTTCTAAGGTTTTATCGTCGGGCCGGCCTGTCCCTGATTGCCGATTTCGAAGAGGCTCCCGACCACATTGCCGCGGAGCTGGAATTCATGTATTACCTCGTCGGGAAAGAGACGAGGGCGATCCGGCACGGGGACAGGAACGGCGCTTACGGTTACCTGGAAATGCAGCGGAAGTTCCAGGGAAATTATCTGCGCCCCTGGGTCGAGCCGTTCTGCGAAAGCATCAGGACCGGTTCCGATCATGAGTTCTACAGGCTGCTTGCGGATGGACTTTCGACGTTCATCATGAATACCCCCGTTCCGGGGACGCTCCCCGAAAAGCTCGGCCCGGAGGCGTGAGGGCGGGCGTGGGACTTCCCGATACCTTCGGAAGAATGAACATCGACCTCCGTTGCGAAAAGATCCTTGTCGCGAGTGACGGGTCCGCCGTCATGTCGACGGTTGGGGGCTGACGGTGCGGAGAACAGGGGGCCGGTTCAAACTTGACCTGATGGAGATTTCCGGGTCCCTTGGAGACCTCGCGACCTTTCTTCCCCTGGCCATCGGCCTGATCGTCGTCAATGGAGTGAACGCGACGTCGCTTTTTTTGTCGGCGGGTTTCGCGTATATAGCGGCGGGCCTCTATTACGGCCTGCCGATGCCTGTCCAGCCGCTGAAGGCGACGTCCGCCATCGCAATCGCCATGGCCGTCGGCCCGGAGGAAATATCCGCGGCGGCTTTCTCGATGGGGGTCCTCTTCCTTCTCCTGTCGCTGTTCGACCTGAAGAGGATTTTCGGAAGGATATTCACCCGCCCCGTCGTGCGTGGTATCCAGCTCGGGTTGGGAATTCTCCTGGTCAAGAGCGGATGGAAGGCGGTTTTCGGAGGCGGCGGCCATGCCATCGCCGGCATGGCGGGCTCGCCGGTTCTTTACGGTGTTGCAGTCGCCGTCGTCTGCGCGGGCATCATCCTCCTTTCCCGGAAAAGCCGCCGGTATCCCGCCGCCCTTGTGGTCACGGTCTTCGGATTGCTCCTCGGGTTGCTGGAGAGGCCTTTCAGCGGGGCGTCTTCCCTGTCCCTTGGCTGGATCCGTCCGGAATGGAGCATTCCCCTCGGCGCTGATATCTACACGGTTCTCGTCGTTCTCCTCCTCCCGCAGATACCGCTCACTTTCGCCAACTCTGTGGCCGCCACGGCTGAGACATCGCGCCGGTATTTCGGTGAAGATGCGCGGCGCGTGACGATCCGCAGTCTCGCGGCATCCCTGGGGGGCGCAAATCTTCTCGCGGGGTTGATCGGCGGGATGCCGGTGTGCCACGGGTCGGGAGGCCTGACGGCCCATTACCGTTTCGGGGCGAGGGGCGGAGGGGCCAATCTCTTCATCGGCGGGCTGTTCATCGCGCTTGCCCTGCTGTTCGGAAGATCGATACCGGATCTCTTCGGCCTTCTGCCCTTGTCGATCCTCGGGGTCCTGCTGATCTATGTCGGGTTCGAACACGCGCTGCTGATCGCGGATGTGCTGGAGGACTCCCGCGAACTGGCGGTCACCGCAAGCATAGGGTTAATAACGCTTGTCACGGGCAACCTTGCCATTGCCTTCATGGTGGGGATCGCCCTGAACGAGATCGGCGGGAAGCTTTTCCGGAAAGACGTCTGCCGCAAGACCGCCTGGGAAAAATCCTCGTAGATCCGTAATCCGCACCGGTCTTTTCTATTCCGGGCACGCCCGTAGAAGGTTTGCCTCGATGAAATCGGCGATGCCTCGCGCGTCGTTCAGGTCCAGGACAGGCACGTCCAGGTCCAGCGGTTCGTCGCTGGCGGCGGCGATCAGGGAAGGATCATGGTTTTCCCCCCTGCATATGAGGGGATCGTTCTTCCCCTTCCGGTGAAGTTCGATCTTCGGGAGGCCGCTCGAGCGGAACCCTTCGACGATCACGATGTCCATGTCGGAGAAATAATCCCGGAGAAGATCTTCCGCGGAAGGCGACCCGCCGTGTTTCTTCACAAGGGCCAGCTTCTCCGCGGAAGAGATGACCATCGTCAGCGCGCCGGCGGCGGTGAGCCGGTGGCTGTCCTTTCCGGGACGGTCGATGTCGAAACGGTGGGCATCGTGCTTGATCGCTCCGACCCGGTAACCGCGCGCCGCCAGCTCCGGCAATATTTTTTCGATCAGCGTCGTCTTGCCCGTTCCTGACCGGGCGATGAAGGCAATCGCCTTGGGAGTCATTGATTCCCGTCCGACAGAAAATTTCCCCAGATGGGATAGAAACGCACGATATGGCCGGCGGGAAGCCGCACGGTCCCGAGGGGGATCTCGAACACCCCGTCGGCGCGGCCTGCCGAGACGTAATCTCCGGACCCGTGCGAGGGTATTTCCACCACATGCGTTTTGCCGTCCCTCGATTCAAGCCTCGCTATCGTGAATTTCTTACCCCCGCTTTTGTTGAAGGCATCTGCGGAAAGCGGCAGGTGGATCGGTTTCGGAAGATATTCCGCCGCCCCGGACGCTTTCAGAAGCAGCGGCCGGATGAACATGTGGAAATGGACCATCACCGCGACCGGGTTTCCGGGCAGACCGATCACGATCCCTCCGCCGGCAGATTCTCCGGCGAAGATGGGCTTGCCCGGTTTGACGGCAACCTTGTGAAGGATCTTCCGGACGCCGCATTCCTTCAGGCAATCCGGAACGATGTCCACCTCTCCTACCGAGACGCCTCCTGAAAGCAGGAGGAAATCGCAGTCGAGTCCCTCGCGTATCTTTGCGACGATGCGGTCCCTGTCATCCGGGACGATACCCAGGTACCGGACGTCATGGAAACCGAGTTCCTTCAGCGCGGAGAGGAGGAAGTGGGAATTGGTATTGCGAATCATGGCTCCACGCGCGCTTTCCCAGGGTTCGAGCAGCTCGCTGCCCGTGGCGATAACCGCCACGGATGGCCGCTTGTAGGCAGGGACCTCCCACATGCCCGCCGATGACAGGATTGCGACGTGATGCGGCGACACGAGCGTCCCCGAAGGAATTAGCAGGGCGCCTTTTCGGACGTCCTCCCCCTCTTTTGCGATGTGCTCCCCGCGTTTTACGGACCCGGTAAAACGGACACAGCCTCCCGGAGCCGCCTCGGAAAGCTCCACCTGGATGACCGTGTCGAAGGGCGGAGGGACACTCGCTCCGGTCATAATGCCGACGCAGTCGGATGCCGCCGCATCGCCCTGCCACTCGCTCCCCGGGTTGACGGTTCCGACTACCCTGTAGGTCGTCCCGGTTTCCCGGCCCGTCCAGATCACCGCGTATCCGTCCATTGCCGCCCGGGGAAAGGGTGGAATGTTCCGGTCCGCGAGGACGTCTTCCGCAAGTATTTCTCCGGCGACGTTCGCAAGGGAGACGCGGTGGACATCCTGCGTGCGTATGATCGGCAGCACGGATGCAAGCGCTTCTTCGTAGGTGACGGCCACCTTTCAATTCTCCCTGAAAAAAGTAAACAAGCTCGATTCTAAACCATTTTATGCTATGGGTCTTGCCGTGCCGTACGTCCGCTTCAAGGGCCGATTATGGAATCGTGTGAGTGGCGATCTGCGTCCCGGAAGTTTCATGCCGTGCTCGCAGATGGCGATCGGCCCGATCTCCCTTGCCATGGCCGCCCTTTCGCGGTCCTTCAGGACGAGGGGATCGTCGTTCAGCCACTTCCGGAGATTCCGGAGAACCGGGCCGGCGTAAAGATTTACGCTCTTCCCGTCGAGGGAGTAGTGGATCCATTTTTTGTCGCGGCGGTCCTTGATCAATCCGGCGGCGCGCAGCAGAAAAAGATGCTTCGAAATCGTGGACTGGCCCAGGGCGATGACCGCGATGATCTGGCAGACGCACATTTCCCCGCCTTCCAGGATCTTGAGAATCCTAACACGGGTCGGGTCGGAGGCGGCCTTCATGATATCCTCGTATGCGCGCAAGCTCATGTGACTTCCTCCACATCGTCAATTAACGAATTGACATCATACCGCGCGGGGCGAATAATATCCAACGTGCTTATCCTACCCGTTTCGTGCGGCAGGGAACACCCGAAAGACGGCGATCATTCATTTCCCGGAGGATGACATGAAGGCGGAGAAGCGCCTGAACGTGTTCGAGCGGTACTTGAGCCTCTGGGTCGCCTTATGTATGGGAGTCGGTATCTTTATCGGAAAAACGTTCCCCGTAGCGGTCGATGCGTTGAGGACGATGGAGTTCGGCAAGGACAGCCAGATCAACATCCCGATCGCGGTGCTCATCTGGCTGATGATCTACCCGATGATGCTCAAGGTGGACTTCACCTCGATCCTCGGGGTCCGGAAACGCCCCAAGGGGCTCATCGTCACCCTTGTCGTCAACTGGCTGGTGAAGCCGTTTTCGATGGCGCTTTTCGGATACCTCTTTTTCAAGCACCTGTTCCTGCCCTGGATCGGACCGGAATTGGCGGACCAGTACCTTGCCGGCACCATTATTCTCGCCGCTGCGCCGTGCACGGCGATGGTCTTCGTCTGGAGCTACCTGACGGACGGGGACCCGGCCTACACCCTGGTCCAGGTCTCCGTGAACGACCTCATCATGCTGGTCCTGTTCGCCCCGGTTGTGAAGTTCCTGATCAGCGGCGCCTCCTCCCTGGCGGTGCCCTTCATGGTGCTCATCTACGCGGTCCTCTTTTTCATCGTCATCCCGCTGGCCGCAGGGGTCGTTTCGAGGACCTGGCTTCTCCGGGCAAAGGGGAGCGAATGGTTCGAGAGGTTCCTGTCGGTACTCCATCCCGTGACGGTCGTGGCGCTGCTGGCCACCCTGGTGTGCATCTTCGCGTTCCAGGCGGACAACATCACTGCGCGGTCGTTCCACATTCTCCTGATCGCCGTGCCTATATCGATCCAGGTCTACTTCAACTCGTCGTTGACCTATGGCCTGATGAAGTGGCTGAAAGTTCCGCACAACGTGGCGGCCCCCGGGGCCCTGATCGGCGCGAGCAACTTCTTCGAGCTGGCCGTTGCCACCGCGATCGCCCTCTACGGGCCCGGATCCGGCGCGGCGTTGGCCACCGTGGTCGGGGTCCTGGTGGAAGTCCCCGTGATGCTATCGGTCTGCTCGTTCTGCAACCGGACCCGCCACTGGTTCCCCGCGGAAGCCGGCCGTCCCGATTGACCCGCATTTCTCACCATGCTTCTGCTGCTGCGGCGGATACGGGCGACGTCCATGGATGGACAAGTGCCGCGGGAGCCATGGATGGCGGGAGCGGCCATGTCTACTTCGTTGCGCTCGGTCGGGCTCCTCGACGTAGTGTAAACTACGCCTGCGGTGCCCTCGGTCGCGACGCCTTGTATCCATACCCGTCTCCACCGCCTCGCTGCGAACCATGGTGAGAAATGCGGGTTAATGGTTTCGATCGAGACGACCGTCCTTCAAATGGTAAACGTGGTCAAACCCCTCGATCATGCGCACGTCATGGGTAACCGCTACGACCGCCGACCGGTTCTCTTTAGCGATCTTCTTTAACAGTGTCATGACCTTCTTGCCCCGGGGAGTGTCCAGGGAGGCGGTGGGCTCGTCGGCCAGAATCAGCCTGGGGTTGTTGGCCAGGGCCCGCGCGATGGCCACCCGCTGCTGCTCGCCGCCGGAAAGCAGGGCAGGCAGGTAGTCGGCCCGGTCGGCGATCTCCATGTAGTCCAGCAGTTCCATGACCCGCTCCCGGGCGGCATCCCCTTCACGACCCACCAGATCAAGAGGAAACATGACGTTTTGCCGGGCTGTGAGAAAGGGAATGAGATTGTGGGCCTGGAAGATGAAACCCATTTTCTCACGCCGGATACGCCGGATGTCGACGCCTCCGGCCCAGCCGTTTTTCTGAAAGATCGTCTGGCCGTCAAAGACGATCTTGCCTTTGGTTGGTTCCAGGATCAGGCTGGCGCATAGCAGCATGGTGGTTTTGCCGGAGCCGCTTGGCCCCAACAGGGCCACCAGATCCCCGGCGTTCACCGAAAGATGGATATCCTCCAGGGCCCGCACTTCCAGTCGGCCGGCCCCGAAAATCTTGCCGAGGCCCTCGACCTTAAGGACTTCCATCACTGACCTCCCAGGGCCATGGCAGGCTGGGTCTTCAATGCATGCCAAAGCCCCAAAATGCTGGCCAGGATGCCCCCGATCAAAACCACGATGAACGTGATGGCCTCGTCGCCCGGGATCAACAGGATTGTCCTGGGGAAAAAGCGATACGTCAGATTGACGAGAACCAGTGCCGCCAGGAACGCGCCGATAGTGAGAAGCAGGGATTGTTCCATCACCAGGCGGACTATGACCTTGTTGGGAGCGCCGATGAGCTTCATGACAGCGATGGAGCGAATCTTTTCCATGGTGAAGGTGTAGATCACCAGGGAGACGATCACCACGGAAACGATCATCAGCAGGACCCTGAACAGGAGAAGCTGCCTGGTCATGCTCGCCAGCCGGCCTTTCAGCATCAATTGACCCTCTTGCAGGGTGGTGTAGGTGGAAAAATAGAGCCAATCTTCGATATGGCGGGCCACATCGGCCACGTCGGCGCCGGGCGAAAGCTTTACCAGGATGGCATTGATGATATGGGTGTCCGAACTCGGGTGGGCAAGGCCGCGGGCAAGGCGCGTCCGTTGATTGCGGATCTCTTCGTTGTCTTTCTGAAACAGAACTTCCTGGGCGTCGGGCAGGGAGAGATAGACCAGGGGGTCGCCGTTGGCATCCACCGCCTCCTTGGTAAGCCCCACCACCGTATACGTATGGAGGCCCAGCGGCACCTTGTCGCCCAGGCCCATTTGCAGTTTGGGATGTGCCACCATCTCGTAGTGGGCTTGTTGAATCCCCCTGCCTGCATAAATCTTTCGCGGCCCGCCCAGTCCGCCGAAGACATCATATCCGATGATGCTGAAATGACGGCTTCGCCCGCCGATTTGCCGTTCCACGGTGTAATAAATGAAGGGACCGGCTTGCTCCACGCCCGGAACCGCCTTGACGCTGTAATAGTAATATTCGGGCATGGTCGACTGTTCATTGAAGGGGCCGCCACGGAAACGCTCAACCACCCAGAGGTCGGGGGCTGTGGCCTGGATGACCGCCAGGCCTTCGTAGATATTCCCCCTGTAAAGGCCGTTCATCGCCAGGACGATGGTAAACAGGAGGCCCACGCCGATGATGGTGGCGATGAAGCGCCCCTTGTGCAGCCTCAGGTCATGAACGGCGAGATCCATCAGTTCCCCCGGTGGCCGGTGTCGATATCCACCACAGCTTCTTCTCCCATGATCAGGGGCTGGGGCAATCGGTCGAACTTCACATCCACCTCCAGTTCCCGGGTGAGTGTGTCTCCCTCCGCGTTGATCCGGGCCACCTTTCCCTGGAACACCCGTCCCGAGCGCAGGGTGATACGGGCCGGCTGGCCCTCCCGCAGTCGGGCCGCCAGGGCCTGGTCGATCCAGGCGGCAACCCATATTTGGTTCAGGTCCACCATCTGGAAAACGGGACTCCCGGGAACAAGGGTTGTGCCCACCTCCGCCTTGCGCACCGTGATGAGGCCGTCCATGGGTGCCAGGATGCGGGTATAGTCCTTCAAGGCCTTGGCGGCGTTGGATTCCGATTCCGCCTGCCCGACCGCCGCCTGGAGGGCCTCCACAGCGGCCCGGACGGACGAAACCTCGCTTTCGGCCACGCGGAGTTGGGCCTCGGCGGCGTCAAAGGCCGCCTGGGAGATGTAGCCGGGTTTATAGACTTCCTGGTCCCGCCGGTAATTGCTTTGAGCCAGACCGAGGTTGGCCTGGGCTTTCACCAGATCCGCCCGGGCGCGCGCCAGCTCGCGACGAGCGCGGCCTTCCGCGGCACGGGCCGCCGCTGCGCGGGCCTCCAGCTCCACGGCATCCAGTTCCGCCAACAACTGGCCCTTCCTTACGCGGTCTCCTTGATCGGCATGAAGTTTCTCCAGAATCCCGGTGATCCTGGCGCTTATCAGTACCGGCACCCTCGATTGCACCGTGCCCGGCCCGCGAACTCCGGCTTGAATCTCCGATTTATCGACCGTAGTTACGGGCGCCGATGGACGATGCCGGAAGAGGCCATAGCCGACCATGACGAAAAGAAGAATCACGATGATTGCGCCGATGATCCGCATTCCCCCGGGCGATTTCACTACTTCCGACCTCCGCTGTTATTCTGTCCGTGAGAATGTGCCGGGCCGGGGCCCGTGATCTGTTCGATCCGTGCCTTGGCGATTTCATATGCCACCGCGTATCGGATGATGTTGAACCGGGAGTCGGTCAATTCCACCTGGGCCTGAAGCACTTCCAGGCCTATGGCCTTGCCGTGACGGTACAGGGTCTGGGCGCTGGCGTATGCTTCCTCGTTGGTGGCCAAGGTTTGGCGGGCCGCATCCACTCCCCTCCGGGCGTTCTCATGGTCTCTCCATGCGCGCGTCAGGTCCACCTTCAGGGTGTTGAGCCGGTCCCTCTTTTCCTCCGCCAATCGGCGGTACCTGGACGATGCCCTGGACACCTGCGCCCTGGTCAGCCCGCCTTCATAAAAGGGATATTCCAAAAAAAACCCGGCCAGCCATTCCGGCTTGGTTCCTCCCATGTCACGATGGCGCACGTCGGCAGCCGCCTGGATGCTCAATTCCGGGAAATAGCCGCCCCGTGCCGCCTTGATAGCGGCCTGGCTCCGGGATATTTCCACGTCGAGTTTTTTGATTTCAGGATTGCGTTCCAACGCTTCCTCCCACAGCGCGGAGACATCGGCTGCCGGCTTGAACTCCTGGGGCAACCGCCCCCGGATATCCACCTGCGCCTGTTCTCCCAATGCCAGGAGGCGCGTCAGTATTTCCCCCGCCACGCGCACGGCGTTTTCCGCTTCCACAGCGGCCTGCTCTGCCTCGGACACCCGGGATTGGGCACGGAAGGAATCGAGACGGGTAACTTTTCCGGCCTTGAAAAAGGCCTCGCTGAGTTTGGCGAACTCCTGCCGCTGCTGCAACGCCTCCCGGGCCACCTTTAGGTTCTCCTTGGCCTCGACCATACGGTAGAAGGCTTCGGTCACGACAAAATCCACTTCATCGGCTGTGCGCCGGACCTCCTGTTCCTGCGCCGTGGTATCGAGTCGTGCAGCCTGGGAATTGTATTGAGTCCTCCAGCCGTCGAAAACGACCTGCTTGCCGGTAACCCCGGCAAACCCTTCCCTTTGGAACGACTCTGTGCTCGATACTCCCCCTCCCGGGGCAAACCGGTCCGAAGGCTGCACGGTATAGAAGGCCGACAACAAGAGCCGGGGAAATAACCTGGACCTGGCGGCCTGGTAATCGGCCACTAGTTCCCGTATTTTTTCCATGCTTGCGCCTATCACCGGGTTACCCGTCCGGGCTGCGGCCAGGCAGTCTTCCAGGGTCAAGGCCTGGTTATTCATTTCCTGTGCATCGGCACCGCCTTTAAAAACAAAAAGAACACAGGCAACCGTAAAAATCAGGTGGATGGTTTTTAATGGATCGCGCACGCTGCTCACTCCATGGGGTAGTAATTGGACGGATGGTAAAATACCGGCGGAAAAAGGAATATGATTTGAATCATAAAGCCGGGAAATAATTTTAAGGAAACAAGTGGGGGGGCGGAAATGCTGGCGGGATTCCCGATCTTCGCCGATCTTTGGCAGGAGCATCTCGCGAAATTGGAAAAGATGGCTCGGGAGATGGTTCTGAAAAAAGGGGCGGGGCTATTCGGTCCCGGGGATCCGACCCAGGGGTTTTACGTGGTTCAGGAAGGCGCAGTGCGCCTTTACCGGATCTCTCCCCAAGGCAAGGAAATCACCCAGGAGATCGCGAGCCCGGGGAGCGCCTTTGCCTTGGCCAGTCTCTATTCCGACACCTATCATTGCTTCGCGGACGCCCTGAAAGACAGCCGGCTTTACCTTATAAAAAAGAAGCAGTTCCTGGATCTGATCGCCACGGACCCGAAATTCGCCGCCGAATGGATTCGCCTTCTTTCCCTCCTGGTTATTCGGCTCCGAAGCCGCCTGTCCGATTTGACTCTCAAATCCCCCAAGGCGAGGATCGCCAGCTACATTTTGCTTCTGTCCGAAACTCATGATTCCCTGTCGATTACCCTCCCCGTATCGCGCAAAGAGCTGGCGACCTTCCTGGGCATGACCCATGAGACCTTTTACCGCAGCACAAGGGAACTGGTGGGGAAGGGTCTGATCCGGTTTGCCCGGCAAACCGTCGAAATCCTCGATCGGGACATGCTCACGGAAATAGTGGACTGACGATCCTCTGTTGTTATGCTCAGCGCCGCAGCAGCCCCATCAGGATTTCGAGGGCGATCAGCAGGATGATGATCGTCTCCAGCGTTTCGGCCCGCGAGGCGGCCGCCCGGTTGTTGAGGATCGTGTAGATGTCCTCCAGCGCCTTCAACTGGTCCCGGATCGTACCTTCCCACGTTTCCGCCCCCGCCTTCCGGCGCGCCTCCTCGTAGACCTTCGCGAGGTAGACGTCGCCCGCGAGCTTCAGCGCGTTGCCGATGCGCTCGCGTAGAAGCGAAACGTCCATCTTGATCTCGGAGAGCTTGCGCAGGGGGGTTTCGTACGGATCGTGCAGGACCGAAAGTATCCCGCGCTTCTTCCGTATCTCCTCCCCCATGTCGTCGAGCGCCGCGTGCAGGATCTTGTCGAAGAACCGCAGTTCCAGCATCTGGACGTTCAGGAATTCCAGCACCTCGACGGTGTCCTGGTACCGGGGGTCGTAGACGAGCGCCGCGTTCCATTCAGGGATGCAGAAGTCGTTCTCGAAATACCGGATGGGGTTGCGCAGTATCTCCGCGATCGCCGCGTCGCTGAAATCGCCTCTTTCCAGCGTGAGCAGGCGGGCGATGTCCTGGGGGAACCGGGCGAGGGCCTGACTTCCGTTCATCGCAGGAAGGAATCCGCCGATATGCCAAAGGTTGTATTCCTCCACAAGGTCGGCGAAGCCGGGCCGTGTCACCGCAGGTCGGATCTTGTCGAAGAGACGGGCTGCCACGCCCCGCGCCGCGTTCTCCACCCCTCCTGCGCCGGAAAGGGAAAGTGCGGTAGATGTGAACTCCTCCCATCCGATTTGACCGAGGGGGAGACAGAGTGCGATCGAAAGCGCTCCGAAATCGAAAATCTTGGCGGTTGCCTCCAGGCGGAACGGCGACCCGGCGTGGATTACCTCGACTGTCCCGAACGGGACCGAAAGCGGCCTGGGCCGGTACTGGAGGTGCGCAGGGGCGGGGCGCAGTCCGGCGAGGCCGGGGGACTCCTCCGCTTCGGCCAGGCGGCGGGCCTCGGGCAGGGATATATCGAACCCCACGTCGTACGCGAAGAAAAAGAAGAGGTGCCCCCGCTCCACCGTGATCACGTCCATCGCAGGCCTCCGGCTGCGTACGGCAGCAGGTTGAACAGCAGGTGGAGCAGGATCGGAACGTATATGTTTCCGGTGGATTTGCGGCTCCACCCGAGGAGAAGGGCGGGCAGGAGCGTCAGCGCGCGGTACCACGAAGCGAATATGAGAAGGTGCCCGACAGCGAACAGGACTGAGGACGGGATGATCGGCTCCCACCCTTTTTCCTCGAAGGCATCGTACAGGTATCCGCGGAAGAATACTTCCTCCGGGAGCGCGGCAAGCAGCCCTTCCCGGAACAGGAGATCCGCGATGGAAGGAGCCATGCCTGCATACGCGGTCACGGAAGGGGGGAGCGGAAGACGCAGGAACACCAGGTAGGCGAAGACGCCGGCCGCGGCCAGCGCAAACAATGTCTTCGCGCTTTTCCCGGGGTCGGCGACGGTAAGCCAGGAGGGGGCTTTTCCGCGCCGGTAGTGGAAGACAGGGGTGTACAGAAACAGTATGGCGGCGAGAAGCTCCGGCGGAAGGAACGCGAACGTTGGCGCGTGCCGGGAGGCGAGCCGCACGGCGAGCAGTATGCCGAGGAACAGAAGTACCGCCGTAAAAGGTAATGCGCCGGGCTTCTTCAAGATGGATCTCTCCTGACCGGCTCTTTCAGTACGTTTTGGGATGGATGTGCTCGAACAGCTCCGGAAAACTGTCGATCGTGAAATCCGGGGGGTGCTCCTCGAAGCCCGCCGCCCCCAGCCCGTAGGTAACGCCGCAGCTCCGGACACCCGCCCCCCGTCCGGCAAGCACGTCGTTCCTGGAGTCGCCGACCATGATCGTTTCGCCGGGTTGCGAACTGCGCCTCCTCATGATCCGGATAAGCCCTTCAGGGTTCGGCTTCTTGCTATCGAGGCTGTCCCCTCCGATGACATCCGCGAAATAACGGTCGAGAGACAGGCCCGAGAGGATCGAATGCGTCATGTCGAGCGGTTTGTTCGTGAGCACCGCCATATCGTATCTCCCCGCCCATTCTTCGAGGCTCTCCGCAACGCCGGGATAGGGGAGGGTCGTGTCCAGCAGGCGCCGCCGGTAATCGGAAAGGAAAGCATCGAGGACCGAGGAAAGCACGCCGTTGCCGTCGTCACCTACAGCCCTGCGTATGAGCATCGTCGCCCCGTCGCCGACGTATGAATATATTTTTTCGTGCGGCAGTGCGTGATAGCCGAATTCCCCGAGCGCATGGTTGACGGAGTTGGCGATGTCCTCCTTCGAGTCTATAAGCGTCCCGTCCAGGTCGAACACCAGCAGCCGTACAGCGTCCCTCATCGTTACCGCCTCCAATTTCATTTTCCGGGCTCGGCACGCCTCGCGGGGTACCCCTCGCGAGGGACGCCTTGCCCGGCCGTCCATGGCCGGGCGGCGGCTCGTGAGCTTCCTCGCTCCGCCATCCCTGGCTACCGCTTCGTCGCTCAACGCCCCCGCGATGGGCACCCCGTCTCGGCGGCTCGCCAGCCAGGCATCCCGTTTCGGTGGCTCGGTGACGCGTCTACCCGGTGTACTCCCGTTCAGGGGAGGTATATATGGAACGAGGATTTTACGTTGCCCTTTATATTAGATGAAAACTTGAACGGGAGGGAGGCGGGGCTGTAAACCGGCGGCGCCGATTCGAGGTTGACAGCAGGCTCCGGTTGCGGCAAGAATGGTCCCCGTTGCCATCAGTGGGGGGGATATGGAAGCCTTCTGGATGAGGATTCGGGAGGAGGCGATGGCGGGGGAGGGGATTTCCCCCGCCGACGCGCTCGCGGTCCTGCTTCTGCCGCGGGAAGCGATGTGGCGGCTGCTGGATGTGACGGAATCCGTCCGGCGGCGCTTCAAGGGAGACGGGATACGGCTCTGCTCCATCGTCAACGCGAAATCCGGCCTCTGTTCGGAAGATTGTTCGTTCTGCTCGCAGTCGCGCCGATCGACTGCCGAAATCGGGAAATACCCCCTGATCGACGAAGACAGGATCGTAGCGTCCGCGCGGGAAGCCAAGGCGCGTGGTGCTCGGGAATTTTCCATCGTGGCGTCCGGGATGGCGATGCGGAGCCGGAAGGAACTGGTCCGCGTAGGAAACGCCGTCGAGCGGATCCGTGACGAGGTGGGGGTGGAAACGTGCGTGAGCCTCGGCACGATTTCCGCGGAGAACGTCGCCTATCTTCTCTCTCGCGGCCTGCGCTCTGTCCACCATAACCTGGAGACGTCCCGCAGCTTCTTCCCGTCGATGTGCACGACACATGAGTACGAAGAGGACGTTCGGGCCGTGCGGGAGGCGAAGGCAGCGGGGGCCTGGGTGTGCTGCGGTGGGATCTTCGGCATCGGGGAAACGGACGAGGACAGGGTGGAGCTTTCGATGACGCTGCGCGAGCTCGATGTCGATTCGATCCCGGTCAATTTCCTTAACGCCGTTCCCGGCACGCCGCTCGAAGGCAAGCGGGACCTGGCCCCGTTCCACTGCCTCAAGATCATCGCTATGCTGCGCCTCTGTCATCCGGCGCGGGAAATCATCGTCTGCGGAGGACGCGAAGTGAACCTGCGCGACCTGCAATCGCTCATGTTCGCGGCGGGCGCGACGGGGACGATGGCGGGAAATTACCTCACTACCACGGGACGCCCGGCCGAGGAGGATGTGCGGATGATCGCCGACCTCGGCCTGACGCTGCGGGAGCCATAGATGACCGACCTCTCCTTTCTTTCCGATGAGATCGCGACCCTCAAGGTGAAGGGCCGCTACCGGTTCATGCGGCGCGTCTCGGGGCCGCAGGATGCGGAAATAGTAATCGAGGGGGCGCGGCGGCTCAATTTCTCCTCGAACAACTACCTGGGGCTGGCCAACCACCCGGAGGTCGTGGCGGCGTTTTCGGAACATGCAGGGAAGTACGGGGTCGGGTCGGGAGCGTCCCGGCTGATCTGCGGGCACATGGATGTCCACGCGGAGCTTGAGGACGCGGTGGCGAAGCTGAAAGGTACCGAGGCGGCGCTGACGTTCAGCGCGGGGTATATGGCCAACCTCGGGATCATGTCCACGCTCTGCTGCGCCGATTCTACCGTCTTTTCCGATGAACTGAACCATGCCTCGATCGTGGACGGATGCCGGCTGGCGCGCACGCGCGTGGAGGTCTACCGGCACGCCGACGCCTCGCATCTCGATGACCTTCTCAAGCGGTCGAACGCCGCCCGCAAAATCGTCGTGACCGACGGCGTGTTCAGCATGGACGGGGACATCGCCCCCCTCCCCGCGCTCGTGGAAGCGAAGGACCGCCACGGCGCGATCCTCGTCGTGGACGACGCGCACGCTACGGGCGTACTGCCGCCTGCGGGACGGGGTACCGCGGATCACTTCGGCTTGAAAGACCGCGTGGAAGTTCAGATGGGCACCTTCTCCAAGGCGCTGGGGACATACGGCGCGTACATCGGCGCTTCGCGGGCCATGGTCGAATACTTCGTCAACAAGTGCCGCCCCTTCATCTTCAACACGGGGCTTCCTCCCGCGCTTGCAGGGGCTACGCTGGCTTCCCTGCGCCTTCTCGGGAAGGAGACGGATATCATCGAATCCCTCTGGCGCAACCAGGCGGCCTTCCGCGAGGAGATGGCTTCCCGGGGAAGGGCGGCCGGCTCCCCCACTGCGATCGTGCCGATCCTCGTGGGAGGCGACACGGAGACCATGGAGGTGTCGAAGCTGCTGTTCGACCGCGGCGTGTTCGTCCACGGCATACGGCCCCCGACCGTTCCGGAGGGAACCGGGCGTCTAAGGCTGACGCTTATGGCCACTCATACCCGGGAGATGATCGCAACCGCGGCGGCCCGGATAGACGAGGCTTTGACGGAGCACGGAATTGCCCGCCGCCCGAAATCCGACACATGGAGGGGTGAGTGGATATGAACCGCACGGAACGGTTAAGGCGTAAGGACAAGGCGGCCATCTGGCATCCGTTTACGCAGATGGCCGACTGGGAAAAGGACGAGCCGCTCGTCATCGAGCGCGGTGAAGGGAACTACCTGTTCGATACCGACGGGAACCGTTACTTCGACGGCGTCTCCTCCCTCTGGGTGAACCTTTTCGGCCATTGCCGCAAGGAAATAGACGACGCCGTCCGGGCGCAGCTATCCATGCTCGGCCACTCCACGTTCCTCGGCCTCACCCATCCGCCGGCGATAGATTTGGCGGAGAAGCTCGTCGCGGCGGCCCCTCCGGGATTGTCACGCGTCTTCTATTCCGACAACGGCTCCACGGCGATGGAGATCGCCATCAAGATGGCGTTCCAGTACTGGGGCCAGAAGGAGGGCGGGGATGGGAAGACCGTATTCCTGACCCATTCCGAAGCCTACCACGGCGACACTATCGGCTCCGTCTCCGCAGGCGGGATCGACCTGTTCCACAAGATATTCAGGCCCCTTCTCTTCACCACGCGCCGGCTGCCGACGCCCCACTGCTACCGGTGCCCGTACGGACTTTCCCGCCCCTCCTGTTTCATGCAGTGCGCCGACAGGATGGAGGAGGCGGTGCGCGAGGGGAGAGAGTCTCTGGCGGCCGTCATCGTGGAACCGCTTGTCCAGGGAGCTGCCGGGATGTTGATGATGCCGGGCGGATACCTCTCCCGCCTGCGGACCGTGACGCGGGAATGCGGCGTCCTCCTCATCGCCGACGAGGTGGCGACCGGGTTCGGGCGGACTGGCGCGATGTTCGCCTGCGACCACGAGGCGGTTGCGCCGGATATCATGGCCGTGGCCAAGGGGCTTACGGGCGGTTATCTTCCCCTTGCGGCGACGCTGACGACGGAAGATATCTACAAGGGGTTTCTCGGGCGGCACGAGGAATTCCGGACGTTCTTCCACGGGCATTCCTACACCGCGAACCCCCTGGGCTGCGCGGCCGCGCTTGCGACCATTTCCATCTTCGAAAAGGAAGATGTGCTCGGGCGGGTTTCCGATCTTTCCATTACGATGGAAGAGTCCCTGTCGGCCGTCCCGGCGCACCCGAACGTGGGGGATGTCCGGCAGAAAGGCCTGATGGCCGGAATCGAGATCGTAGCCGACCGTGTGACGAAGGAAAGATTTCCATCCGAACGGAAGATAGGCCAGAAGATCGCGCGCAAGGCGAGAGAGAAAGGAGTGATAATCCGTCCGCTCGGGGACGTCGTGGTTCTCATGCCCCCCTTGTCGTCCACGGAAAAGGAGATCGAGGATCTTGCAGCCGCCGCCGTGTGGGCGATCCGCGAAACCCTTTCCGCCGAATGCGTGGCGAAGGTTCGCGCCTGATGACGGGCAAGGCCGGGCTGCGCCTGCTCGTAACGGGAACGGACACGGGAGTCGGCAAGACTTATTTCGCTTGCCTCCTCGGCAGGCGCCTTGCAGCCGAAGGGATTTCCGTTCATCCGCTGAAGCCGGTCGAATCGGGATGTCCGGCCGACATGAACGGGGAGCTGCTTCCGTCGGACGCCTTGTCGCTTCGTGATTCGATGGCTCCCCACCTGCCCCTTGCGTCGGTATGCGCCTATCCGCTCTCCGCGCCGCTTTCCCCGCATCTTGCCGCGAGAAAGCAGGGCGTGCGGATCGACCTTGAACGTATCCGCCTGTTGGCGAACGGCGCGGCGGCTTCTTCGGATGCGGTGCTGATCGAGGGTGCAGGAGGGATCGCCGTCGAAATCGGCGAGGATTATTCGTTCGCCGACCTCGCGCGGGACCTTTCACTGCCCGTGCTGGTCGTGGCCGGGAACCGCCTCGGAGTGCTGAACCATGCGAAGCTTACGATACGGTTTCTCCGCTCCGAAGGGCTTGAGCTGTTCGGGGTCGTCCTGAACGACCTGGCGGCGGATCCCTCCCCTTCGCGCGATACCAATGAGGGCGAAATCCGCCGGATCGCCGGGGACCGTTACCTTGGAAGGGTCCCGTACGGGGCGACGGCCCTGCCCGAGGGGATTTTCTCCCGTTTTAGCGATATCGCTTTCTCGTCCCCCCGTTAGCTCACATCCCATATAATTACGGGATGCCGCCGGAAGAGAAGAATCGCGTCTGGCTTAAACCCGTCATCCTCGTCGCCGTTCTCGCCGCCATCACCGTGGCCGCCTACCAGACGGATTTCGTCCGCTTCTTCCTGGACAAGGCGAGGCTGACGAAGTTCATCGATTCCCTCGGGGCCTGGGGATTCGCGGGCTTCATCTTCCTTCAGGTCGTCCAGGTCGTGATGGCCCCGATACCGGGCGAGGCGACCGGCTTCCTCGGGGGCTTCCTTTACGGGCCGATCCTCGGGACGTTTCTTTCGACGATCGGCCTTACGATCGGATCCTTCATCGCGTTCTCTCTCTCCCGCGCCTTCGGCAGGCCGTTAACGGACCGGTTCGTCGACAAATCGGTCATGGGGCGGTTCGATTACCTTCTCCATCACAAGGGCGTCTTCCTGGTGTTCGTTCTCTTCCTGATCCCCGGGTTTCCGAAAGACCTGCTCTGCTACATGCTGGGGCTCGGCCACCTCACGACCCTCGAGTTCCTGGCGATAGCGAGCGCGGGGCGGCTGCTGGGCACGACGCTTTTGACGCTGAGCGGGCACTACCTGAGGGACAAGGCGTACGGCCCGCTGTTCCTCATGGCGGGGATCGCCGTCGTCATCGTAATCCTCACGATCGTCTACAAGGAGCGGCTGGAGGCGATGCTTCGCCGCTGGCACGAGAAGCACCCCCGGAAGTAACGCACAGGCGACGGAAACAATAAAAACGGGGACACGTACTTAAAAACAGGGACGTTCTTAAAAACTCAGGTCAAAAACAGGTCAAAAACAGGTCAAAAACAGGGACGTTCTTAAAAACTCGTCCCTTACTTTAGAAATATATCTGAATTAAAACACAGCGCTCACGCTTGGAGTTTTTAAGAACGTCCCTGTTTTTGACCTGTTTTTGACCTGTTTTTGACCTGTTTTTGACCTGTTTTTGACCTGTTTTTGACCTGT
>JACRCO010000018.1 GCA_016218975.1 Deltaproteobacteria bacterium | reverse complement strand
TGGCCCCGTTCGCGGGACCAAGTATCTCGACCGTCGGCGCCGGATCATTGGAAGTGTCCACCGTGACGGGAACGATTACGGAGGATACACCGGGCCGCGACACGGTGATTTGCGTGATGCCGTTTCCGACCGCGCTCACCAGACCCGAACCGCTTACTGAAACGACGGCGGAATCAGCCGATAAAAAGGCATTGCCCTCGGAAAGAAGCGCCGTGCTTCCATCCCCGTAATATCCCGTGACCGCCAACTGCCGGGTCTGGGTCAGGTATTCCAGCGCCACGGATGGAGGCGACACGGTAATCGATGCCAGGATGTTGACCCTGACTTCGACCGATACCGGCGCAACTCCTTGCCGGATGACGGTAACCTGCGTCGAACCGCCTCCGGCCGAGGTGATGAGCCCGGATCCGTTCACGGCAGCCACCGCCGGATTGCCGGTGACGAAGGTATTCCCGTAGGAAAGAACGGTCGAGCTGCCGTCGCTGTAATTCCCCGTCACGGCAAGTTGCCGTGCCTGTCCTATGTCGTTGAAGTCGACGGATGTCGGTGTAACGGAGATCGAGTTCAGTGTCGGAATGTTCACGGTAACCGGTATTTCGAACGTCTGACCTTCCGCGCCGACGGTGATCAAGGCGTTTCCGTTTCCGATCGCGGCGACTCTGCCCGATGCGTTGACCGATGCTACTGACGGGGCGCTCGATGAGTAGGTCGAATTTGCCGTCATATCCGCCGAAGGCGCTCCACCCTGGTAATAGGCGGTCACGCGAATATCGGCGTACGCATTGGCTGAACTGAAGGTCATGGAGACCGGTGAGACATCGATATAATCCAGAACGGGCGGCGCAGGCACCACGGCCGTCGCGGCCGGACTCGGGCTCAGGGACTGCGAAAGGTTGTAGGCGACCGCACGCAGAAGATCCCCCGGCGAGGCCGGGAGAACCGCAAGATAGGACCCCCCTTGTGAAACGGTGACACTGAGGGATATTCCGGCTCCGGTATTCGTGATATCCACGCGCGCTCCACCGACACTCGTTCCCCGAACGGTGGTCTGCCCGCCCTGCGGGACCGACACTGAAGAAATAGCGGGAGCGTCCGGGGGACTGCCGGCCGGGGTCGTGACGACCGTAAATTGCAGGGAAGCGCTGTTCGTGACCTGGAGGTTATTTTCCGCGACGATGTAAACAGTGTGTTCCCCCACGGACAGGCCGCTCGTGTCCAGCGTGAAGGGTTGCGTCCCGCCCGCGCCGGGAATCGGGTTGTTCAATCCGTCGAGATAGTATCGGACCGACGCGATACCCAACGGGTCGGCGGCCGTCCCGGTTATCGTGATCGAAGAGCCCTGGAGCACCCAGCTTCCGCTCACGGCGCCGCCGAAACCCACCGTGGGAGCATTGCCGTTGGCGAGAACGTTGAAGGAATACGCCGCTTCTCCTGTCTGGCCGAGAGCGTCCTCGGCCACGACGCGGACAGAGTGCAATCCCTCGACCAGGTCGAGCGTCCCCAGGCCGCCTTGATACGGCGCAAGGTTCACGGTCTTGAAGGGAACCGCCGCGCCGTCAAGGTAATATCGGACCTCGCGCACCCCTCCCGTCACCGTCGGATTGAACATCAGCGAGGTCCCCCGTAGCACGTCTCCCGCGGGAGACGCCTGCAGGGACAAGGTGGGCGGATCGGCGGTAGGTGCGATGTACAGCGATATGGTCGAATTCTGAGCGTTCCCCATGCCGTCGTAAGCCGTGCCCAGCACCTGGTACATGCGCCCCCGTTCAAGGTTCGCCGAATCGATGGCGAAAATGTATGGAGGCATGTTCCCGGCGAACACCGTCTTCTGGTCGACGAGCTTAAATGCCGCTCCCTGCACATCCAGATCCTTCAGGCGCAGTTCCACCCGCGCCACGCCGCTGCCCATGTCGGAAGCGTAGGCGTCGACCTTCACGATCTGTCCCGGCAGGACGTAATTCGGGTTCACCGGAGGATCGACGGAAAGCGTGAGCGTAGGAGGATCGAAATCGTTCACGCCCATGCTTGTCGTCGTGAACCGGCTGGTCCAATCGCTTGCGAGGAAATTCCCCGCAAAGTCCCTCACGTCCTTCCTGATCCAGACCGTAAATTCCGTCGACTCCTGGAGGCGGTTCGTAAGCCCGTCGCTGACCTGCCAGATGGCGACAGTCCTTTTCTCGGGGCCGCTCCCCAGGTCGCTGAATCGGATCGATCCGGGAATCTGCCGCCCGGCACTGTCGGTCACCGTGAACGTACCGCCCTCACCTGTCGTTATCGTGCTGCGTTCCATTTCCGTGCTGAAAAACGCCGTGACCGGGGTATCGATTCCGACCCCGGCCATGTTGGGACCCGGCACCACGGAGACAGTTGGCGCGCCGCCGGGCGCTCCCCTGTCAGGAGGGAACTTGCCGACCACGCACCCGATGGTCCCGACCAGCACCTGGAGGGTTATATTCTGGTCCGACGCCCCGACGCATGAAGTGATCGTGCCGGTCATGAGCGGATTGACGGTGAACGTTTCGCTGACGGTCTGCCCGGGAAGGATGTCCCCGAAGTTTCGAACGTCCGCGCCTTCGATCGGTTCGCACACCGGAACCGGATTGTCCGGATAGTTGTTGTCGACGCGGCACTTTACGAGACGGGCGTCGGCCCCCACGTCGAGGGCAAGGCTTGCGTAAAGGGCGGGAAGCTCTCCTATATTTGTGATGTCTACCTTCAGTTCATACGGGATATCCGTGATAACGAAATCCGGATGGGTAACCCGGACCTTGAACGCGGGAGGGCCTTTCACCTCCACGCCGGAGTTCGCGCTGCCGTTGAAGCGGATCGGATCGTTTTCGGGAAGCCCGGGGCCGGCAAGGGATCCGCCGAAATTCAGACGGACCCCACGAACGCCGATCTCGTCCCCGCGGACGATGAATTCCTTTTCCTTCTGTCCGGGCTGGTCCCCGTTTCCCGGCAGAATGTCCCCGAACGATGCGACGCCGTCGGCGGGCAGCACATTCGACAGTCCTCCGTCGGGGAACTCTATATTGGCCGATACGTTCTTCAGCGTGAAGATGCCGGAGGTGTTCATCAGGAGAAGCCTGACCGAGTAAAACTCCTTCAGGCTCTTTATGTTCCCCTCGATTATGATGACGCCGGGAATCGACAACGGCTCGGGAAGGGCAGGCGATATCACCGGCTTATCGAAGATCACGATCTCAACGGGCGGTTGATTTTTCGACCGGTTATTCCAACCGTTGCCTCTTGGGAACTTGTAGACTTCTTCGCCCATGGGCTCCGGAACTTCCTTACCGACCGCGATGGGGATACTGACGGGAACCCTCTCTTGACCGATCGTCAAAACTACGTCGAATTTCGAAACGTTGAAGTTCTCCGGATTTGCCAGGTTGATCACGCCTTCGTTGACAAGTTGCTTTACCTCCTGCACCGACAGACGCTGTGTAGTCACCTTCGAAACGACGATGGACTGCATGGAAAGCTGCGTGACGGAGATTTCCTTGGAAGCCGTGTTCCCGTACCGGTCGACGGCGGTCACGACGATCTTGTTCACGGCGTTACCGTTCAGCGGGATCGAGAGGTCGAAGGCTCCGCCCGCATCGCTCACGGCCTGGAGCGTCTTTCCGCCGGGCCCCGACACGTCCACGTTTATCGCCGCCGGAACCGGAAACGCAGGCAGAAGAACCGACAATATGGACAAGCATATTGCGGTGCCCAGCACCTTGCGCGGTTTCCATCCTCTCGCGTTCGGCCTGTCAATTCTCATCGCCGTCTCCCTTTTCGTCGTCACTTGCCATTGCGGAAAAAAGCCGACCGACGATTTTCAAATAACCGGACCGCTCACGGCTGCGCCGTCACGGATACGCTCCCCGCGGGAAGTGCCGGGAAGCCGTAGTAACCGTCGGGGCCGGTGGCCGTCTCCTGCCCGGTTCCGTCCGCAACCACGCGGGCGTTTTCATATGGTTGTCCGTTGTATGCATTCGTAACGCGGCCGTAAACCGCCCCTCCGCCCGAATATGCGGGGTCGTACGTTACCTGCACCGGTTCCGAAACACCTTCCGCTCCCTGCTGCCCGCCCTGCAGCAGGCCGGTCGCTTTCGCAGTAATGGTATTCGGACCGGTTGCAAGGGTCAGCGCCACTGCAAACTCTCCGTTGTAAACAGGAACCTCGATGTCGACGCCGTTCAGGGTCACCGTCGCCTTCGTTACCGACCGGTCGCTCACGGTTCCCCGTACCACCTGTTCGTCCTCATTGGTGCTCATGCCGTCGACGGGCGTGACGATTCGCACGGTAGGCGGGGCGGTAGATCCGCCTCCACCGTCCGGCGGAGGAGCAGGCCGCCTCTCGCCGGGAAGAAACACGGGAGGCACCTGGTTGGCTCCGGGTTGCGGGGGCGGGGGCACAGGATTGTCGGGATCCCCGGGTGGCGGATCCGGCGGCGTCACTACAAGTTCCACCCTCACCGGCTTTTCCGGATCGACAACATCCGTCTTCCGCTCGGGAGGCGGAGGCGGAACCTCGCGCAACACAATCCTTGCGAAAGTCTGACAGGGGCCGAGGGAAATACTCTTATTGCCCGATGCCCGGCCGCGTACGACGTTGACGATTACGTCCCTTGAGGCGACGCCCGGCCGCAGAAGGTCGAGGACGGTCGCGTACCCGTTCGCGTCGGTCCGGGTGCCGAACTCTCCCAGATCGTTCTGCACGATGACGTCCGCGCCGCCCAACGGCGCCCCCGCTTCATTCTCCGCGTAGACGGTAAGGCCGAGGTAATTCTTCCGGACCGCCCCTCCGACCGAAACCGCGATCGACGCCCCGGCTTCTCCCACATCCACGTCTCCGGGGTTGTCCAACCCCGACATTAGAGGAACGGAGCGGTGCTCGGCCTCGTCGGGCCGGAACATGATCATCTGCCTTCCCCCGTAGTCCGAAACGAAGAACATCCGCTTCCCGGGGCAAGCCGCAAGGCCGGTATATAATGCCGTCGCGGGAGGCGGAGGAGGAACGAAGTAAGGCCCATCGCCGGGAGGTTCGCACCCCGAACCGGGGAGCGCCGTTCCGGCGGAACACGGATCTCCGCCGCCCGGCTCATCCGGAGGCCACAACTCGTCGTGCAGATTCCGCATCTCGGCCTTCATCTGCTCTATGAAAGCCGCCCGCTGCGTGAATATCCGGTCGATCACCGCTTGTTTGACTTCGTCGATCTTCTGAGCATCTTCGGGGTAGAGATCTTTCCACCTTGCGAAGAATTCGTCTATGTTTCCGGGCGGGATAGGGTTCAGCAGGCCGGTCTCGAGGACGCTGAATATCTTACCCAGCGCCTCGTCCTGATCGAATTTGCCCGAAAAGTAGAGTTCGTTGAAGAATTCGGTGGCATAGCCCTCGTAATTATTGGCATCCGCACTGTTGGAGTTAAGCTCGTTGTATTTCGCCTCCATCTTGTCGATGGCAGTCTTGTAGGAATTGTAAAAGTTCGTTTTCCGGGATTCGATCGATACGGCAGGATCGCCGCGAGCCTCCTGATTCTTTATCATTTTCCATTGATTCGGCGCGTTGCCGGTCACTTTTGCCCATTCCTTGTCGTATAGGTCGTATATCCCTTTCGGGACTTCCATCCCCACTCCGGCGATGAAATGGGCGAAGCTTTCGTTGAACGCGACCTTCTCGAGGTTAAGCCTCCCGCCCATCGCGTGCTCGCCGCCTCCACCCAACAATTCAGGGCGATCCAGGTAGAGCAAATATGAGGACC
Source organism: Deltaproteobacteria bacterium (assembly GCA_016218975.1). Lineage (NCBI taxonomy): Bacteria > Pseudomonadati > Myxococcota > Myxococcia > Deltaproteobacteria bacterium. The sequence continues at coordinate 9,533 of JACRCO010000018.1, read as the reverse complement.
CGAAAAGCTTCGACAGGATCAAATGTCCGTATTCGTGGTAGACGGTTCCCGAGCCGTCGCCTGACAGGACGTTAACGGGATCCAACTGGTCGAGCGTCATCGTCGATGTGCCCAGGGTCGTGTTAATGTCCATAAGGGAGTTCTGCGCCGTGCCGGCGGAGGTGGACAGATACCTGACGCTATCGGGATGGCTTATATCGAAGTCCGGCATGAAATCCCTTGCGGCTATAATCTTCGCGTCGATCTTTTGCATGCTCGCCAGGATATTCGCGGAGAATGCCGTTGGCTCGTCGGTTATCTCCAGCGGTGAGACATACGCCATATCCGTAGAGGAGACCGCAACCTTCGTCAGCGGCATCTGGGGCGACTTCACCGTCCCCGAATCAATGTAGCTATCGTTCCCGAATAAATCCTTTCCCCCCATGGCGGACTTGTATATATCCGGCCAGTCCGCTCCGTCCATTTCGAACTGTATCGTGACCTTCCCGGATGTAAACTCATCCCTGTACTGTTCGGGGATAGTAAATGCATAGGCCCCTCCCGGTCCCGTTTCGCCGTTTATCGTAAAATCCGGGGCGCCGTCGATCCGCACGGTGAACGTCAATCCCGTGGGCACGGGGTTCGAGCCGAAATATTCGTTACTGTAGTTATAGAGATAAGCCTCGACCTGCGCCTCGCTCATGCCTTTGGAAAGAAGGTATGTCTTTCGTTCCGCTTCCTGGTTAGCGAAGTCCACCGGATTCACCGACGTGACGGCATTGCCTTTAACCGTTACATCGCACCGGCCGGCACGAGGAGAAACTGCGATCAAAACCGCGGCGATCAGCGGCACCCAAGCGCTTGCATTCTTATGCCTCACGGCGCACCCCCGTCAGTCTAAAGGCAGGAATTCGAACTGCCCGGTACTCGATCCGGTCCCCGGAACGAACGGAACGACAGCGATCCCCCGCGGCGAGAGGAAATACATCCGTTGATTTCCGGACGAATTTCCGCCCGCGTCGAACTCGATATCGATAACGTCGGTGAAAAGAGGAGAATCAAGGCTGAAATACGTTAGCCCGACGCGCCGGTACGGGTCGTACGCGGCATTGACCGGGACCTTGAGGATTTTTCTGCTTAACCTTTCGAGGACCGCGAGTTCCCCGTCCGGGGCCACGGACATCGGCCCCCCCGAGGCCGGGCGGGCGTACATCAACATCTGGCTGAAGTAGTTGAGCGTTCCGGTGAATTCGCGTGCGCCTGTTCCGGTAAACCGGAACAGCCTTCCGCCGTAGGCCTCCTCCGACGCCGCATTTTCCGTGTAGAGGTTGCCGGCGGCGTCGATGGCAAGCCCTTTCTGGCCGGGATCGGCGAACTGGGTATTCGCAAACTGCACAGGATCGCCGAGCGCTCCGTTATCGTTCGGATATTTCAATATGAACCGGTCGGCCGGGTAACTCGCGTAGACGCTTCCGTCCGAAGGATCCACGGCGATCGCGTCGACATCGCGCGCCGGCGGTTGCGGGCCTCCGGTGTATATTTCGGGCACGGAGTAGTTGCTCGTAAGCCCGTATCTCCTGCTCAACATCGAGAGTTGCTCCGGCGATGCACCGGATGAGGGAAAAGCCCACCAGGGACGCAGCGACGCCTCGGTGTACCCGGTGTTGTCCAGCATCGATGCGATGGTCCCTCCCTTCGTGAACGTCATCACGTAATAACCGGTTCCCGAAAGGGGAGGATCGTAATCGACGATCACGAAGGAGTTCGGACCGCCCGAAGGCCTGTACCCGGCCTGAACTACCCTGGGACGCGCCACCGAACTGCTGAAATGCAAAAGGCAGTATGTCCCCTCCCAGTAATCGTTGACGCTCGGCGTAAAGGTAACGCGGACCGTTCCGCCTTCGGGCACGGCGGATAAATTGCGCGGAGGTTCCGGTACGTTCATCGAGGCCCCCACCGCGGCAACATACGGTGTCAGGTCCGTCTCCGAGGAACCGGCGATCATGAGGGCCAGGCTAGATCCCCCGATGGCGCCGGCGGAAGGAGTCATCATCATTTTCATCATCCCGCCCGCCACCTGCCCCATTCCCTGGTTCATCGTCAGCGTAGGATAGCTGCCCTTCCCATCGAGGGACATGTAGGTTCCCCCCCCGTACGTTCCGGGAAACGGCGGGGAAGCCCATGCGGAGGGGAAGAGCCAGTCCACCACGCCGGACAATAGCCGTTCGGCCGACGACGCCAGCCGTTTCCATAAGCTCTCTTTTTCCGGATCGGAGGCATTCGCTCCCGTCCATCCGTTCCTCTTCATGTGGGCGACAATGCTGCTTGTGAAGAGAAATTCCTGCAGCGGATTAAGACGCGTCGCAGGAGACAGGGTGGGCGGGTCGGGGGAGTAGGAACCGGAGGAACTGAACATGATGATCGGAAGGAAATTGTCGGGATTCATGGGATCGTTCCATGCCGCGTTCGCGATGTCCTGCAGGATCCGGATCCATTCGCGCAATGTAAGGGGGTAGCCCCGCGTCCCGCCCCACTTCGTGCCGTAAGAGATGAAGAAGAGCAGGTCGCCGAGAGCCACGCTGTCGCCGCGCAGCATACGGTCGGAGATGACATCGACCCCCTGCGCCGTCAGGCTGACGATCCCGGCGCCCGTCAATTTGGGGTTGAGCTGGTTCCCGTATTCATCCAGTACGCCCGCGTCCGCGCCTCCCACAAGGATCATCGTGTCGATGATGGTTTTTTTAAGGTCTTCCTTCTGCTGGGTAGGCGTCAATCTCGCCGCGCCCCTTCCGAGGATGCTTCCCAGGGAGACCGACGGTTCGGCTCCGGGAATGTAAACCGTGGAGGCTGAAGCCACCGTGCCGACGTCGATCGCTACGCCCGGCAGCGCATTGATCGCGAGTCTTAAGACTTCGTGATTATCGGGTGCGATAACAAGCGTGGATACCCCGGACGGAACGTCCGACAGGTTGAAAGAGCCGTCCGCTGCTGTCCGCGTTGAAACGGCGGTTCCCTGCACGGTGACCGGCGCATCCGCCAACGGCAGCCCGCCGGAATCGACCAGGATTCCGATTACGCTCGTCCGGCCCTTCACCACGTTGAAGGCCACAACCGATACCGCGGTTTCGTTTCCCGTGATGATGCTTACCGCCCGCGGCCCCTCTGCGGCAGAAGGATCCACCGAGATGTTTGCCTGGGCAAGCGATGGGCTGACGACATTCACGGAGACAAACGTGATCCCGGCCCCGAAATCGGCACGGCTTACTCCGTTTGCGAAAGTCGTTGTGAACCCCCCTGCCGACTGGCCGGTCAGGGTAACAGTCATCGAATCTCCCTGCCTGCCCGTGGATGGATCCAACCCCGTAATGAGGGTGGATTTCATTCCCGCCACCGGTGGAACATTGACGCCCGTGTTCACCGTGCCGGTGATTCTTTGCGTTTTCAGGAACGAGGGATTCTGAACCGGGTCGACAACGAGGACCAATTCCTTCGGCTGGTTCGGATCGCCTGCCGGCACATCGTTGACGGTAATCCTGACGGCTTTATCGACCGACACGTTCCCGTCGGCGGCAGTGAAAACGATGTCGTAGGCCCCCGCCTGGGTATAGTCAGGCGCGAAGGAAAGCGTGCCAACCGGAGGCGGAATGAAAACGGCGTTCGGCGGCAACGACCCGGCCGTAACGGTGAGGGGATCGCCGTCAGGGTCATTCGCCTGAATCGAAAGCACGAGCGTCTTGCCTTCGTCCACGCTCGCCGTATCGTCCGCCGTCAATGCCGGCGGGCGGTTCACGTTATTCACCGTGATTTTGACGGTCTTGCAGTCGGCAAGTCCATCATTGTTCCTGCCGACGAACGAGACCGAATATATCCCCTGCTGGGTATAATCAGGCGTGAATTCGAAGGTGCCCGTCGCGCTGGCTCCCGGGACCTGGAGGAAAGTGCTGTTCCTTATGAACGGTCCCGCCGACAGGTTTACCGTCTTTCCGCGGGGATCGGCCCCGGTCACCGTAATGGACAGGGGCTGGCCTTCGTTCACGATCCAATCCGGAGCAACGGTGACTTGAGGGGGTTGCGGCGCTTCCTGGTTCACGGTGACGGTCGCCGAGGAGGAATTACCGCCTCCCTGTCCGTCGCTGACAGTCAGCGTCGACATGTAGCTGCCGGCTGCGGAGTATTCGTGTATCGCAGCCGCTCCGCTCCCCGTTCCGCCGTCGCCGAACGACCACGAAAAGGTAAGGGGATCTCCGTCAGGATCGGTACCGCTTCCGGAAAACGCGATAGCCTGGCCCACGATACCGCTGTACGGACCTCCCGCGTTTGCCGTGGGCTGCCTGTTGGTGTTCGTTACCGTGATCGTGATCTGCTCTGACGCATACAGGCCGCCGGGGTCGGTCGCCGTGAACGTCACCTGGTAGATTCCCGCCTGCGTGTACGACGGGGTCCAGTTGAACGATCGCGTGCCGGGGTCGAACGCGGCGTCCGCAGGAAGGGCCGATGTCGAAAACGTGAGCGCATCGCCGTCCGGGTCGGCCGCGGACACGGCAAACGACAACGGGCTGTTTTCGGCAACGCTTTTCGGGCCGACGGCATCGAGCACAGGAGCACGGTTGGTGTTCGTCACCGTGATCGTGATCTGCTCGGACGCAAACAGACCGCCGGGGTCGGTCGCTGTGAACGTCACCTGGTAGATTCCCGCCTGCGTGTACGACGGGATCCAGTTGAACGATCGCGTGCCGGGGTCGAACGCGGCGCCCGCAGGAAGGGCCGACGTCGAATAAGCGAGCGCGTCGCCGTCCGGATCGGCCGCGTTTACGGAAAATGAAAGCGCCGATCCTTCCGCAACCGTTCGATCCCCGATCGGAGAAAGCGCCGGCGGATTGTTTACGGAAGCCAACGTTCCGTACGTGTAAACGTAATAACTGAACCGGATGCTGCTTTTATAAACGAACCTGGCCGAAAAAGTGACGCCGGCTCCCGGCAGGAAATTACCCGCCGGGAGTTTTGTGCTCAGGTCGTAGTAATACTTGTTGTACGGTCCGCTGTTCGGCCCTCCCAACGCACCTGGCATCGTTACCCGGTTGTCGGTGATATCGAACACGGCACGAAGCGGGGACGAGATGTTTTGGGCCGATGTGTTCCTTATTGTGATATCGACCGTGCTGGTAACGTTGCCCGTACGCCGGTCGAGAGTGCTCCGCGCATTGGCGCGGGAGACCGTCACAAGGCTGCTGACATTGTCGGCCAGGCAGTATGCGGGGAAAAGAAGCAGCGCCGACAGGATCAGGAGAACGCTTCCGCTCGATCCGTTTTTCACGAATGAATTGAACGTGGACATCCTTCGTCCTCCCTTGAGAAAAACGGCTGTTGTAAACGGTTTGTGAATGGCGTGAAAAAACGGGTCAAAAAAAAAACGGGATGCACGCAGCGACCGTTATCCGGCCGCGCAAGGCATCACCGATTCATTCCGATCCGGACTTCCCGTGCAAGTGCGAACCCCACCCTGGTTCATTCACCACGAACGGCTGTTTGCGTCAACGGATAATCGTTATCGAATAAATATCCCCCTGGTTATCGAGACGATCGACCCTGTTATAACGATTTCCCTCCGCGTCTTTTTCTCATTCCTGCCAGGAAGGCAAGGCCGGTCCCGATGAGGGACATCGTCCCCGGTTCAGGGACAGGAACGAAATCCACGTTGTCGACTTTGGCAGTGGAAAAATAACCGTCATTGCCATCCAAAAGATCGAAATATATGGTCCCCGTCCTGCCGGCCAGGCTCGATATATTTGCAGAAAAACGAAACATCCCGTCGGCGAGGGGATCCGTCGTTCCGTTCACGTCATACAATCCGTTGACATCGATCGAAAGAAACGACAGGTAATTGTCCGGATCAATGTAGGTCGCCGTGAACGAATCCGGAAAACCGAATCCCGGGTCGGCGGGATCGGCAACTCCACTTGAAAACCCGACGTCGAACCTTATCGTGTTCGCCCAGGCGGGTATGCCGAATGTTTGATACAAGGAAATTTGCGAATATCCGGAATCGTAACCCAACGTATTCAGGTATGCCCGACCGCTGGAAACGTTCACGCCGGCAGATGGCTCGAAGGTCCATCCGTTCAGACCGTTGGAAAAATTCCCGTTGATTATATCCGCCCGGCTTAGCCCCGGTATGACGAACAATAGTCCCAATGCTGCGATCGCCTGTATCAGCTTTTTCATCGTTGGCTGCGCTCCCGGGATAGTTTAATGGAAAGTCAGCAAATTCCGTTCCAATATTGGTTGCTACGGATATGGTAATAAATGCTTAAGGATAATCGATTTATGCTATTAGGTTTTAATTTCAAATGAGAATATTGAGAAATGTTTTTCTCAAAAATTAACCATAAATTCACTTTAAAATATATAAACGATTTCCTAACTGCCCCATACATAACGTACAGGAATGCTGTCGTGCGTTGCCATGGACTGTATCACGGCGCTGCGCACCATGGCTTGCGCTCAACGAAAAAAAAGGGCATCCCTTGAGGATACCCTTGATAATGATACGATTGAAAACCTGTTGAACTTTTTACGGACTACCTGCGGATTTTCTTCCTCCCCCAGCCGGCAAGCCCGGCCAACCCGCTTCCAAGGAGCATCAAGGTCCCCGGTTCCGGGACGGGGGCAGGGGCGGGGGAATTTCCGCCCATTACATCGTCAATCAGCAACCTCGACATGCGGGCGTTGTCCGAATCGATAAGTGAAAACGAGATGCTCCCAAAGCTGCCCGGCGCGACACCATCGAACATGCGGGAATAAGTTATCCACTGCGGATCGTCCGACGGATACAGTTCAATCAGATTGGCGTAATCGGGAACACCATTTCCGTCGTAAAGGATGACCTGGAGAAAATCGCGGAGGAAGTTCGGATCGTTCGGATCATCGACCGTCCATTCCGAATACTTCGCATCGCTGCCGTCCCATCCGAACCTGTACTTGAATTCGACACTAACGGAGCCGCCCGGCATGGAAAATTCCGAATGGGCAAGCGTGAAATAGGTATAGTCCGAGTTGAATCCTACGGTCCTCAGAACCGCCTGCTGGTTTTCAACGTAAACGCCGCTCTTTTTGCCGTCGAGTCCTGTGAAAACCGACGTGTCGGTATCGGGGTTTATCGGAGAGGCATTCCAACTGTTCAGCCCGTTCGAAAAGTCCCCGTTTATGATGTCCGCCCGGGAGAGCCCCGTTGTGAAAATAATGATCCCGACCGCGATGACGACCCCTGCCAGTTTCTTCATGGCTCCCCCCGTTCGTTCCGGCGAAACAGATTCATCTTCAACCGGATGGCCGCTTCACCCCCATTTGGCGAACGGCCCCCTGCGAACACGATGATATACAGCAAATACTGTTCCAATGGGATGGGAAAAACGTTTCAATTGTAATAACAACAAGTTAAGCAAAAAAGGATTACTGTAATAATTACTGGTTAAGCCCTGAGTGGATTGATTTTCTTATTCTAAGAAAAATATTTCGCAGTTTCTTGTGGATAGCTTCCCGGTAGGTAATAAATTCTCCTGCGATCAGGAATCATTGTCCTCTTAATTCATTAACTTTCATCACGGGTAAATATTTCTGGTAACTGCCCTGCAAAATGCCATGGCGAGCGCATCGGACGCATCCGGCGGTACGTTATCGCGGATCCCGAGGAGCCTGCAAACCATGCCGCCAACCTGGTCCTTCGATGCCGCCCCGAACCCGGTGGCGGCCGTCTTGATCTCCTTCGCACTGTACTCATGAACGGGAATGCCGTTCGACCGGCACGCGACGATTGCCGCGCCGCGCGCCTGGCCCAGCTTCAGCGCGGAGGCGGCGTTCTTCGCGAGGAACACGTTTTCCACGGCGGCCTCGGTCGGCTTGTGGAGCAGGATCACTTCGGAGAGTTTTTTGTGGATCTCGAACAACCGGTCGGGGAAGGGGTTCGAAGCGTCAGTTCGTATGACGCCCCAGGCGACAGGCGACATGCCGTTGCCGCGGACATCTATGATGCCGTATCCCGTGGCTCGGGAACCCGGATCGATCCCCAGGATCCTTCGAGGCTTACTCATGAGGACTTTCCGTAGAAGCGGAGGTAGGAACGGGGGAGGAGAAGGTGCATTCGGGGGACTTTCCTGTATCAAGTTTCACGTTGAGGAGTGTCCCCCGCCCAGCTAATTACCCGAACGCTTCCATCGCTTCGTCGGAGATGTCGAAATTGGCCCAGACGTTCTGGACGTCGTCGGACTCTTCAAGGGCGTTCATGAGGCGCAGCATGGCATCCGCGGCCTTTCCTTCCAGGTGCACTGTGGTCTGCGGAACCATGGCCACCTCTGCCGAATTTATCTTTATCCCCTTTTCATCGAGGCCCTTCTTTACGTCCTCGAAAGCCTCCGGCTCGCACCGGACCTCGTATTCGTGGGACTCGGGATCGTTGGCGACGTCGTCGGCGCCCAGTTCCAGCGCGAGATCGATAAGCTTCTCTTCGTCGATCGCTTCCTTGGATACGGCGATGGATCCCTTCTTGCTGAACATCCAGTTAACACAGCCGGTCTCGCCGAGGTTGCCGTTGTACTTGGTGAAAATGTGGCGGACATCGGCGACTGTGCGGTTCTTGTTGTCGGTGAGCACCTTCACCAGAACGGCGACGCCGTTGGGGCCGTACCCTTCGTAAATGAATTCCTCGTATGAAACACCGTCCAGCTCGCCGGTCCCCTTCTTGATCGCCCGCTGGATGTTGTCGTTGGGCATGTTCACCGCCCGGGCGGCCAGCATCGCTGCGCGAAGCCGCGCATTTCCGTTCGGGTCGCCGCCGCCTATCTTCGCGGAGGTTATCAGCTCCCGCGTGATCTTTGTAAAAGCCTTGCCGCGCTGGGCGTCGGCCTTCCCCTTCTTGTGCTTGATCGAGCTCCATTTATTGTGGCCGGACATCGTTCCGCTCCCTGTAGGAATCTATCGAGGGCAATGCTCCTGTCGATATTATCAAAAAAACCGGGACGGTAACAAAAACAGGGATCAAAAACAGGGACGTTCTTAAAAAGTCATTTCCACCGGCAATCTTTCACTTTCCTCACGCACCCTTATTACGATTGAGCCTCGTTGACTTTTTAAGAACGTCCCTGTTTTTGATCCCTGTTTTTGTCACCGTCCCAAAGAAAAAAGCCCCTGCGGCTTTCGGCGCAAGGGCTTTCGCAATTAAATCCGGCGGCGACCTACTCTCCCACGGGGGTAGCCCCGCAGTACCATCGGCGCTGGAGAGCTTAACTGCCGTGTTCGGGATGGGAACGGGTGTTGCCTCTCCGCCATCGCCGCCGAAAGACGATATCCTGTGAGCACGCTTTAATGCGCGCGAACCGATCGAAAACTAAGCCGTCCGAATTCTTTCATCCGTTGAATAGTGGTCAAGCCTCACGGGCGATTAGTACCGGTTAGCTGAGCGCATCGCTGCGCTTACACACCCGGCCTATCACCCTCGTAGTCTACGAGGGCCCTTCAGGGGGATTAAATCCCCGGGATACCTCATCTCAGGGCGGGTTTCC
>JACRCO010000017.1 GCA_016218975.1 Deltaproteobacteria bacterium | reverse complement strand
GGGCCGGTAGGCGCTCCCGAAATGTCAAAGCTCTTTAGAAATGTCCCCCGGTTTAACTCGTTAGAAATGTCCCCTTTGGTTCTTGGTCCGCCCGTCGCCATTGCGCGGCGATTTGCGGATTGGCGGGACGGCGCCACGGATGGGTACGCGGCGGGTGATAGACCGCTCGCGGTTTTTTCGTCGGCGGTTCGATTCGGGCTTTTCCCGGCCTTCCCTCGAGGGGCACGATGTCCATCCGCTGATTTTTGAACCAGACCTCCACCGTTCCGTCGAGCAAGGTGCGGACCGTGACCGGACTCTTGGGTTTGGGCAGGAGGCGGTTGGTGCGAGCGATCTGAAACCAGCGGTTGTCGTGCCGCAGGGTGAAATCGTTTTGCACGCGCCGTTGGTCCTCCCAACAGAAAATCCCCGCCAGGGTTTCTCCGGCCGCCAGCGGCCGGTGGGCGTCCGCCGGATCGACGGGAGGCACCGCGAATCGCCGATTCAGATCCTCCACGAAGCTGTTTTGGAGCACCTCGTTGGCTTCCGGGATCGTCTTTATCCCCAACAGGGCGAGCTCCTTCTGGAACCGGTCCTGGTACACGCCGTGCTTGCGCTCCACGCGGCCCTTGGCCTGGGGGGAATGCGCCGTGAGGATCTGGATTCCCAGCTTGTGACAGGCCCGCCCAAAGGCCGTCAGCGGCTCTTCCCCCGCCAAGGCCTCCTCCAGCGTGGGCTCGCGGGAGGCAACGTAAATGTGATGCTTGTCGGTATACAGGGCCATGGGAGCCCCGAAGCGCTCGATCCAACGCCATAACAACTGCATCGCGCCTTCCGTGTCTTCGTGCTCCCGCAGCAGCGAGAGCGTCGTGCCCGTGGCATCATCCACCAGGTTCAAAAGACAGGCCTCGGGGGTTTGCTTGCCGAACCAGCGGTGGTGGCTTCCATCGAGCTGCAGCATCTCCCCGAACCGCGCCTTCCGCTCCCGGTAGGCCCGGTGCCGGACCCCGGGCTTGGGAGGGGCCCACAATCTCTCCTGGATCAGCCAGCGCCGCAGCGTCTCGTGGTCGAGCCAAATCCCTTCTTCCGCCAGCTTCTCGCACGCCAAAGTGGGACCGAATCCCTTGTACCGCCCCAGATAGCGGGAGAGCGCCTTCTCCCGAAGGGCGGAAGGCTTGGCGCGGTTGGAAGGACGGCTCCGGCCCTTGTGCAACAGCCCCGCGTCTCCCTCCAACCGATAGCGCCGGTAGATCCTCTTGGCCTGCCGATAGGAGATCGAAAGCCTCGCCGCCGCTTCCCGGAGGATCAGGCGTCCTTCCGTAACTCCGTCGAAAATCACCTTGCGGATCCGTTCCTTTTTACTCATGAGAAGATGTCCTCCCATTGCCCCCTCCCGGCCGAAATCACCGGGGAGGATTGTAAGGGGACATTTCTAACGAGTCAGCAGGGGGACATAATCAAAGAGTCATGACAGTAGGCGCTCCCGAAATTGACTTAAACGCCGTAATTCTTTAGAATTTCCTTTTTAAACTTTCCGGGAGAGGGCCGATGGAAGAGTTCCCAAGAATCAAGCGACTCCCGCCTTACGTACTTGCTGTTGTCACGGAACTGAAATCGAAGATGCGGCAGGCGGGCGAAGACGTAATCGACCTCGGGATGGGGAATCCGGACCTCCCCACGCCCAAGCACATCGTGGACAAGCTGGTCGAGGCCGCCAGGAATCCGCGCAACCACAGGTATTCGCTTTCGCGCGGGATACCGAAACTGCGCCAGGCGATCTGCACCTGGTACAAGCGCAAGTACGACGTGGAGCTCGATCCGAACACGGAGGCGATCGCCACGATCGGCGCCAAGGAGGGGATCTCGCACCTGGTCATGGCGATCATGGGACCCGGCGACATCGCGCTGGTCCCGAACCCCACCTATCCGATCCACGCGTATTCGGTCGTCATCGCAGGTGCGGACGTGCGGTCGATCTCGCTGACTAGCGGCGAGGGCGATTTCATGGACCGCGCCCAGCGCGCCATCAAGACGCTGTGGCCCAAGCCGAAGGTGATGATCATCTCCTATCCGCACAACCCGACCACGGAGGTGGTCGACCTGGCCTTCTTCAAGCGGGTGGTGGCTTTCGCGAAGGAGCACGGGATCCTCGTGATCCATGACCTGGCCTACGCCGACCTGGTGTTCGACGGGTACAAGGCGCCTTCGATCCTGCAGGTGCCCGGCGCCAAGGATGTCGCGGTGGAGCTTTACTCGATGTCCAAGGGCTACTCCATGCCCGGCTGGCGAGTCGGGTTCGTCGTCGGCAACAAGAAGATGATCAACGCCCTTACACGGCTCAAGAGCTACCTCGACTACGGGATGTTCCAGGCGATACAGGTGGCGGCGACGGTAGCCCTGAACGGCCCCCACAGGGTCGTGGACGAGGCGGTCGAAGTGTACCGGAAGCGGCGCGACTGCCTCGTGGACGGCCTTGCCCGCATCGGCTGGGAGTTCCCAAAGCCGATGGGCACCATGTTCGTGTGGGCGCCGGTCCCGGAGCAGTTCGCGTCACTGGGATCTCTTGAATTCTCGAAGCTGCTCCTGTCCAAGGCCAAGGTGGCGGTATCGCCCGGGGTCGGGTTCGGGGAGCACGGCGAGGGGTACGTGAGGTTTGCGCTGGTGGAGAACGAGCACCGGATCCGGCAGGCCATCCGGGGCGTGAAGACGCTCCTGCAGTCCCCCGCCCACGTCAAGGCAAGGATACGATGAGCGAAAGCCTGAAGGAAATAGGAGTCGGCATCGTCGGCTTCGGCACGGTGGGGACGGGGACCGCGAAGCTTTTGCTTGAGAACGCCGAGCTGCTGCGCCGCCGCGTCGGGGTACCTCTGCGGATCTGCGGGATCGCCGACATCGACACGGCCCGCGACCGGGGCGTCAAGCTTCCGGAAGGGGTTCTTACCTCCGACGGATTCCAGGTCGTGCGGAACCCCGATGTGCGGATCGTGGTGGAACTCGTCGGCGGGACCGGCGCAGCGAAGGACTATGTTCTGGAGGCGATCCGTCTCGGTAAGCCGGTGGTGACCGCCAACAAGGCGCTTCTC
>JACRCO010000016.1 GCA_016218975.1 Deltaproteobacteria bacterium | reverse complement strand
TTCCCTGGGACTGCGCGCGGAGGATTACGAGAGCGGCCGTGTGGAGATCGAGGAGCTCTACCGCGGGTTCCGGGAGGTTGAAGTCGGGAAGTCCTGGATCGACGCTTTCTATGCCGGGGCGGAGAGCGCGCCGCCCGAGGGAGTGGAGGAGCTCTTCCCCAACGAGTACCTGATGCTTCGGAGCGCGGGATCGAACGCATCCGCGTTGGGGCGGTACGATTCTTCGCGGAAGGCGGTTCGCCATCTTCCGCCCTTCAAGGAAGACGTGTGGGGCGTACGGCCGCGCAACAAGGAGCAGCACTTCGCTCTCGACATCCTGCTTGACGATACGGTGAAACTCGTAACCCTTGCCGGAAAGGCGGGGACGGGGAAAACCCTGCTCGCGATCGCCGCGGGGCTTCGCAAGACCTCCGACGACGAGGTGTACCAGCGGCTGCTGGTCTCCCGCCCGGTCTTCCCGATGGGGAAGGACATCGGGTTTCTGCCGGGCGACGTGGAGGAGAAACTGAAGCCCTGGATGCAGCCCATCTTCGACAACGTGGAATATCTCTTCGGGTTCAGCCGCCGGAAGCGCCAGGGGATGCGCGGATACCAGGAGCTCATTAACCTGGGCATCCTGGAAATCGAGCCGCTGACCTACATACGCGGGCGGTCGATACCCAACCAGTACATCATAATCGACGAGGCTCAGAACCTGACCCCGCACGAGGTGAAGACGATCCTCACCCGCGCCGGGGAGAACAGCAAGGTCGTCCTGACGGGCGACCCGTACCAGATAGACAACCCCTTCGTGGACTCCGCGAGCAACGGGCTCTCCTGCACCGTAGAGAAGTTCAAGGGGGAGATGCTCGCGGGGCACGTCATGCTGGTCAAGGGCGAACGCTCCCCCCTCGCCGAACTCGCCGCGAACATCCTGTAGACCACAGACCGCTTTAGGGAATCGCTCCATCGTTACGGCAACGTATTGTTAGCGCCCCGGGAGGACGGGTCCCTGCCGGAGTTGGATGCTCTCCCCGCGGCTACGGCTCGTCGCTGCCATGGACGGCAGCCTGCCGCGGGCGCATGGATGCGTAGGAGCGGCCGTCCGTCCACTGCGCGGGCGAGCCGCCGAGGCGGGGTGCCCCTTCGGGGGCGTTGAGCGACGAAGCGGTAGCCATGGATGGCGGAGCGAGGAGCTCACGAGCCGCAGCCCTGCCATGGACGGCAGGGCAAGGCGTCCCCCGAAAGGGGCAGCCCCGCGAGGCGTGCCGAGCCCGCATGCTATCGTTATTCGCCGGGCGGCCGCATTTTGGACTACTTCCGCGCACGTGGTAAGGTGAGGGGATGCGCGTGCTGGGGATCGAGAGTTCGTGCGACGACACCGCGGCGGCGGTCTACGACTCGGAGGCCGGGCTGCTGTCGAACGTTGTGTCTTCGCAGATTTCCGTGCACGAGGTTTACGGCGGCGTGGTCCCGGAGCTGGCGTCGCGTGAGCATATCCGGTCGATCGTCCCGGTGGTGGAGGCGGCGCTCGCCGAGGCCGGGAAGGGCCGGAAGGATATCGGCGGCGTCGCGGCGACGGCGGGTCCCGGCCTCATCGGGTCGCTGCTCGTGGGCCTGTGCTTCGCGAAAACACTCGCATACTCGTGGGAAAAGCCGATCGTCGGCGTGGATCATCTCGAGGCTCATCTCTTCGCCATTTGCCTTGAACGCCGCGTAGAATTTCCTTTCATCGCGCTCCTTGTTTCGGGCGGTCACACCTCGCTCTTCAGGGTCGAAGGGTTCGACTCCGTCGCCTTCCTTGGCGGGACGCGCGACGACGCGGCAGGGGAGGCGTTCGACAAGGCGGCGAAGCAATTGGGACTCGGCTATCCCGGCGGTGTGGCGATGGACCGGCTTGCGCGGGAGGGCGATCCGGCGCGGTTCGCCTTCCCGAGAGCGTGGCTTTCCCGCGATTCGGCCGATTTCTCCTTTTCGGGCCTCAAGACCGCCCTGCGGGTGTTCCTCGCATCCAGGGAAGGACAGTCCGCCCGGCGGGAGGACGTCGCCGCATCGTTCCAGGAAGCGATCGTCGAGGTGCTTGTGGGGAAGGCGATGACGGCCGCGAAGAAAGAGGGCATTCCGCGGGTGGTCTTCGCCGGCGGGGTTTCAGCGAATTCCCGGTTGAGGGCGATGGCTGAAGAGGAGGGAGCCCGCGCGGGGGTGGAGATCCATCTCCCATCCAAAGCGCTGTGCACGGACAATGCCGCCATGGTCGCGTTCCTCGGGGAGCGCCGCCTGTCCGGCGGCCGGGCATCCGGACCGGATCTCAACGCCTATGCCGCGTCCCGGTTTGCCCGCTGAAGCATCCCGTTCATGAAACGTGACGCCGCGCATCCCGGCCGTCTCCTGGCCATGCTCGGGCTCGCGCCTCGCAAGGGGCTCGGGCAAACCTTCCTTCATGACCGGAACATCGCCCGAAAGATCGTTTCGCTCGCAGTCGAGATGGGACCTCCTTTCCTGGAAATCGGCCCGGGGCTGGGCGCACTCACCGGCCTGCTCGCGGAGCAAAAGCGGGAAACGGTGGCGGTCGAGGTGGACCGCGGGCTTGCGGCGTACCTGCGCGAAAGGTTCGAGGGCGCTTCCGTTAAAATCGTGGAGGCGGATTTTCTTGCCTTGCCGGATGGGAATTTCTCACGGTGGTTCCCGGCGGGAGGAACCGTGTTGGGAAACCTTCCCTATTCCATTTCCTCACCGATTCTCATCCGCCTGCTGGAACTCAGGGAGCTGCTGCCCCGGGCTATCCTCATGCTGCAGAAAGAGGTGGTCGACAGGATCTGCGCGCCGCAAGGGGGGAAGGAGTACGGCGTCCTTTCCGTGTATCTCTCCGCTCTTGCCGAAACACGGGAAGAGTTCACGGTCCGGCGCACATGCTTCACGCCGTCTCCCGATGTCGATTCGGCGGTGATATCGGTCCGGTTCCGGCCCGGAATTTCCGACGAAATCGTCCGTGCTCTTCAGAAGGTCGTCCGTGCCGCATTCGCCCAACGACGCAAGACGCTGCGGAACGCCCCGGTCCCATTCCTTGCCGGGGGAACACAGCAATGGTGCGACCTTCTGACGGGAGCCGGAATCGATCCGTCCGTCCGGGCCGAAACGATTACTCCCGAGCGGTATCTGCAGCTGGCGGCGGGTTTTCATGAGACGGCGGGTCCAGCCGGGAAATAACCGGCCGGTTGCGGAGAACGACGAGCTCCAGCATGCCGAGAAAGAAGCGCCGCGAGAAGACCGGCTCGAAACCGCGCTCGGCGATGAGTCTGCGCAATTCCTCCCGGTCCGGAAAGGTGGCGAGGCTCTCGGCGATATAGCCGTGGACGTACCGGGTGCGGTGCAGCAGGAAGCCCCAGAGTCCGCACCAGTTCCACAGGAGACGGCGCTGGAGCCGCTGGAGAAGCGGATTCGCGGGTTTCGAGAAATCCAGGAATGCCGCCACACCTTCGGGCTTGAGTATCCGCCGGGTTTCCTCGAGCGCCCGCCCGAGGTCCGGCGCGTTCCGCAGGGCGTAACTCCCCGTCACGATGTCGAAGCTGCCGCCGGGGAATCCCGTGGCGCACATGTCCCCTTTCACGAATCGCACGTTTCCGCGCGAGTTGCGTTTCACGGCCTCAGCGAGCATGGGCTCCGACAGGTCGAGCCCTACAATTGTCCCGCCCGGGTATCTTTCGGAAAGCAGGAAGGCCACGTCGCCGGTCCCGCACGCAAGGTCCGCGCAGGAGGGTGCGGCCGCCGCCGGCAAGGCATTCACGAGGCGTCTTTTCCACGCCGCGTCGCGGCCAAGGGAGATGGCGCGGGTTGCGAGGTCGTAGCGGGAGGCCGCTACGCCGAAATGCAACTCGTTGTACGATTTCCTGCTTTCCGGGAAGAGGAGCCGGTCCCGGAATTCCAGGTCGGGCAGATCATTCATCCCGTGACGGCGAATCGGCCGGCTCCCGCACGGACAGCCTCCAGCAGCGCCAGCTCCGCGGTCAGGCCGGGCCCGAAGGCCATTGCACAGACCGTCTCGCTATCGCTCCCGGAAGGACGTTCCAGAATCTCCTTGAGCACGAAAAGGACCGACGG
>JACRCO010000015.1 GCA_016218975.1 Deltaproteobacteria bacterium | reverse complement strand
GCGGCGGGAATCGTACTTGTCGCGGGCATGGCGATTATCGCTCAAGCGGGACTGTTCGACGGTCTGATGAAGAAAGGTCCCGCCGAAACCGCGAAGGCGGCGGGAGTGGTCGAAACCGCGGACGCGGTGAAAATCCCCCTCGCGACGCTCGAATCGGGCAAAGCCCTCTTTCTTGTGCAGGAATCGGGAGGCCGGCAGGTTCACTATTTCGCGCTGAAAAGTTCCGACGGCCTGTACCGCGCAGCTTTTGACGCGTGCGACGTCTGTTTCAGGACGAACAGGGGGTACCGGCAGGAGGCGAACCACATGGTGTGCAACAACTGCGGGCTGGCATTCCCGTCCGCAAAGATCGGCGAGGTCAAGGGAGGGTGCAATCCTGCGCCTCTCGCGCGCAAGCTGGAAGGGCAGTATCTCGTGATCGGCAAGGGCGACATCGAGGCCGGCAAGGACTATTTCGTCCGGAAGCGGTCGTGAGGCGGAAGGGAAACGGGCGATGAACATCAGGAAACTGGCATGGAAAAACCTGGCGCGCCGCAAGGCGCGGGCGCTGTTCACCGGGCTGGGGATCTTCCTCGGCATCGGCACCTTCGTGGCCCTTTCATCCTTGACGGTCCGCATGGAAGGGGCGGTCCGGGACAAGCTCGATAAATTCGGCGCGAACATCCTTGTTACCCCAAGAACGGAGCAGTTGTCGCTCGGGTTCGGCGACATCTCGCTTGGCGGGGCGCAGGTGGCGCACGCAAGACTGAAGGCGGACGACGGAAAGGCGATCCGGTCGATCGCTCTTCACGAACGGCTTCGCGTAGTGGCTCCGTTTTTCCTGGCGTCGGCGGAGGCGTCGGGGAAGGACCTCGTATGGATGGGGGTCTCCGCGCCGGATATCGCGGACGCAAGGCCATGGTGGAAGATCGCAGGCGCGCCGGTCCGCGAAAGGGGAGAGGTGCTTCTCGGCTCCGAAGCTGCGGCCGCCCTGGACAAGGGCCCCGGCGGGACAGTGACCTCGGGAAAGAAGACCTTCCGCATCGCCGGGGTACTCGCGCCGACGGGAGAGAAGGAAGATGCGATGGTCATCGGCGATATCCGGGACGTGCAGGCGCTGGCCGGCAGCCCGAACGGGGTGACTTTCTTCGAGGTGGCGGCCCAGTGCAAGGACTGCCCCGTCGAGGACATCGTGGACCAGATAGGCGCCGCTCTCCCCGGCGCCAAGGTGTCCGCCATAAGGCAGGTCGTCGAGAGCCGCAAGGAAGCGGTGGACCAGTTCCGCAGGCTCGGGACGGGGGTGTCCGCAATCGTTCTTGCGATCGCGGGCCTCATGGTCGTCGTCACCGTTATGGGTAACGTCCAGGAGCGCACCCGGGAGATCGGAGTCCTGCGCGCCGTGGGATTCCGGCGCAAGGCGATTCTCTCTCTCCTCTTCTGGGAGACGGGCTGGATATCCCTGATGGCCTCCGCCGGGGGCGCGATCGTCGGGCTGGCTGCCGGAACGCTGGCCCTGCCTTTGTTCGGTGTCGAAAGGGGCGGGCTCGAAGGTGTAGCCCTGTCCCCGGCTTTCCTGGGAATGGCGATCGGGATGGGGCTGGGGCTACTGGGGACGGTCCCCCCGGCCCGCAAGGCGGCCGCGCTCTCCCCGACCGAAGCGATAAGAAGCCTGTAGAGGAGCAACCATGACGAGACTCATCGTTCTCGAAAACGTTTCGATGATTTTCGGCGGCAACGGCACGCGCGCCGCCGCCCTTAAAAGCGTGACTCTCGCCGTGTCCGCGGGGGAGTACGTGGTGATTACCGGAGAGTCCGGAGCGGGAAAAAGCACGCTGCTCACCATACTCGGAGGTCTCCAGGTGCCGACCGATGGAAAGGTTTCGATGAAAGGAACGGACCTCTCTTCCCTTTCCGCGGACGAGCTGGCGGATTTCCGGAGGGAGACGATCGGATTCGTCTTCCAGGCGTACCACCTGCTGCCGTACCTCACCTCCCGGGAAAACGTCATGGTGCCGATGTCTCCCCTGCCGTCGAGCGCGAGGGAGAAGGCGTTGCGGGCCGATGCGCTCCTTGCCTCCGTGGGACTGGAGGGGAAGGAGGGGCGGCTGCCATCGCAGCTTTCCGGCGGCGAATGCCAAAGGGTGGCGATCGCGCGCGCCCTTGTGCATGATCCGCCGGTCCTGCTCGCCGACGAGCCGACCGGAAACCTCGACTCCGCTACGGGGGACCAGATCCTCGACCTTTTCACCGACCTCAACCGGCAGGGAAAGACGGTCCTCCTCGTAACGCACAACCGCTCCAACCTGTCGAGGGCGAGCCGCTGCGTGCGGCTCAGGGATGGGGAGGTCGCCGGGGACGAACGGCTGCCGGACAGGCGTAGCCGGATGTAGGGAAAGGAGACGGGAATGGAGAGTGAACGGGAAATGACGATTCAGGCAAGTGGGGAACCGCGGGGTCGCGAGCCCGGCCCCACCTGGCGCGGCTTCGCGCTCTCGATCCTGGTAGCGATCGTACTGTCCGTCATGGCCACGCTGCTGTTCGGCGGATCGTGGTCCTCGTACAGTCTGCGCCCGGCAGCGGCTGTTTCGAAAGGAGGCTGCGGATCGGGTGGGAACTGCTGCCCGCTGCCCCCGGAGGAAGGGAAATGAGGCGTTACACCGTGTACAGGATGAATCGCTCGACGCGGAAGAAAGAAGCTGTCGGCGGCATGATCGACCGCAGGCGCACGGAACGGGAGATGCGCCAGAATGTCCTTTCCCTTCTGGCGGAAGCGCGGGAACTTTTCGGAGAAGGGCAAGGCGAAACGATAGTCATCGCTCCCGTTACAAAAAAGCCTCCCGCAGCATCAAATGATGGGCTTCCGGTTGCAAAATTTAGCACAAAAAGCGAATTTTGCTAATAAACGGGAAGCCCCGCGCCGATATACAGAAAAGGATGGATTCGGGGAACGGAGTGAAAAAATGAGAGAAAAACGGTCCGTACACGGGAAGCCGTGGTGGATTTCCCTTTTCTTCCTTTGCGCCCTTGCCGCCGGAACGAACGCAGGCGCGCAGGAGGCTCCCCGCCCCGCATCCTTTTACGTAGATGCTGCCCTGTCTAAAAACCCGTCCATCTCGGCGATGCAGGAACGGATCCGCATGAAGGAGAACGCGGCGATCCGCGCCGGAGCGCTCGACGATCCGAAAGCGTGGATCGGCCTGACCAACGTCCCGGTCAGGTCGTGGTCTTTCCGTGAGGAAGACATGACGGGCAAGGAGATCGGCCTGTCCCAGATGTTCCCGTTCCCCGGAAAGCTCAAGACCAGAACCGATATCGCAACGCGGGAGAAGGAACAGACCGGGCACGACCTCCAGGAGATGCGCAACATGCTTCGGTCCGAGATCAAGATGGCCTACGCGGAGCTCACCCATGTCCGCAAACAGACGGAAGACACCCGGCGCAGCCGCGAGATCCTGAAAGACATCGTGGCGATCTCCCAGGAGATGTACGCCGTCGGCAAGGTGACGCAGGCGGACGTGCACCGCGGCCAGCTGGAGTTCGAGAAGATGCGGGACATGTTGCTCAAACTCGAGAACAGGGAGAAGGTGCTTTCGTTCCGGCTCAATACCCTTGCCGCGCTGCCGCCGGACGATCCCGTTCCCGAACTCGAACACCAGCAGGAGTTCGTCCATCCGTTCCGCGCCGAAGATCTCGTTAAGTCCTACAAGGAAGACCGGCCTGCGAGAAAGTCCATGGAATCGCGCATCCGGAAGGCGGAAGCATCGGTCGAGATGGCGAAGCTGGAGTTTTATCCGGACTTCGAGGTTTCCGCATCCTACATGCAGAGGGACGCGATGCCCGACGGCACAAGCCGGCAGGACATGTTCTCCTCGATGCTGCTCGTCAACCTGCCCATCTGGAGGAAGTCGAAGCTGGAGCCTGCGGTCCGGGAGATGACCGCCGAGAGGGAAATGGCAAGAAGGGAGCTGGAGAACCTCGATCTCGAAACGACGAACGCGATCCGCAGGTCGCTCTCCACCATGGAGAACACGGGAAACATCGCAACGCTCTACCGCACGACCCTCATTCCCCACGCCGAGACGGCTTTCGAGGTCAACCTGGAGGCGTACAGGGTCGGGAAAATCGACTTCCCGATGCTTCTGGATTCGATCATGGCGGTCCTTTCGTACCGTAAGGGCTACCACGAGATGCTCGGCGACCAGTACATGGAAAAGGCCAGGCTGGAAGCGGCGGTCGGCAGGGAATTGAATTGACGATACGGGGCGGAAAAATAAACGTGAGTCCACGGAGAAGAAGATGAGCGAGGAGAAGCGGGAGGAGACCCCCAAGGATGCAGGTGCGGGAACGGCCGGAGGACCGCCCGAGGGTTTGGAAAAAACCGTGAAAAAATCGCGTCTGCTCATCGTCGCCGGCGCGGCGGCGTTCCTGCTCGCCGCGGGGATCCTGGCCTTTTTCACCGTGCCCGCATTCCACAACTTGCTCCACCCGCACCCGGCGGACAATGCGGCGAAGACCGCCGCGGGCAAGGCGAAATACACCTGCGGCATGCATCCCTTCATCATTTCCGACAAGCCGGGGGCATGCCCCATCTGCGGCATGACCCTTACGAAGATAGAAGAAGCCGGTGCGGCGGCGACGCCTGCGACCGCCGCCCAGGCGGGCGGCGCTGCGAAGGGCGAACGGAAGCTTCTTTTTTACAGACATCCGATGAATCCGGGGGTCACCTCGCCCGTGCCGGCCAAGGACGAGATGGGAATGGATTACATCCCGGTGTACGAGGACGAGGTCAAGGGGAGCGGAGCAGGCGTCAATCTGCCCGAGGGGTACGCCACCGTTCAGGTGGGTATGGAAAGAGTGCAGTTGGCCGGGATCCAGAGCGTGCCCGCGGTGCGCGAGACGATCAGCCATCCGGTGCGGGCCGTCGGGATCGTCGTCCCCGATGAACGGCGCGTCCGGCGCGTCCAGACGAAGATCGAGGGCTGGATCGAAAAGCTCTACACAAACTTTACCGGCCAACTGGTGACGAAGGGCCAGCCGCTGCTCGACATCTACTCGCCGGAACTGGTCGCAAGCCAGCGCGAGTACCTCGTCGCAATCGGCATGCGGGACCGTTTGAGGAACAACCCTTATGTCGAGGAAAGGGAGATGTCGGAACAGCTCGTCGAATCTTCCCGGCGCAGGCTCGAGCTCTTCGACGTGCCGCAAAGCTTCATCACCGAGCTCGAGAGGACGAAGAACCCCCGGCGCACCGTCACGCTGAACGCGCCGGCGTCTGGTTACGTGACGGGCAAGGAGATCTTCGAGGGGACGCGCGTCATGCCGGGTATGGACCTGCTCACCGTGACCGACCTCTCCCGCGTCTGGATCGAGGCGGATCTCTACGAATACGAGGCCCAGTCCGTGCGCATGGGGCAAACGGCCTCCCTCGAAACGGTGGCCGAGCCGGGGGCAAAGCTCAAAGGGCGGGTCGCCTTCATCTATCCCACGTTCTCGCCCGAGACCCGCACGCTCAGGGTGCGTTTCGACTTCCCGAATCCCGGTCTTCGGCTGAAGCCGCAGATGTACGCCAACGTCTCGCTCGACTTGCATAGCATGACCGGCGTGGTCATCCCCGATTCGGCGCTGATCGAAACCGGGGTCCGCGTGATCGCGTTCGTGGACGCGGGCGGCGGCAGCTTCGAGCCGCGCGAGGTGAAGGTGGGCGTCCGGGGCAACGGCAAGGCCCAGATCCTTTCCGGCGTGAAGGCGGGCGAGAAAGTAGCGGTGGGCGCCAACTTCCTGCTCGACTCCGAGTCGAAGTTGCGGGCAGCGCTCACGAAGATGACCGGCGGCGCGTCCGCGCCCTCGCAGCCGCAATCGCCACCGCAACCGCAGGGGGGTCACACCGGTCACGGAGGCGGTCAATGAACCCTCACGGCGCGGGATCGCCCGGCGAGCCCGTGAAAGACACCTTCATCCAGCGCATCATCGAATTCTGCGCGGTCAACCGCTACATGACGCTGTTCGCGGTAGCGGCGTTGTGCGTCATGGCAGTCTATACCTTCCAGGTGATCCGCCTTGACGCGCTGCCGGACCTTTCCGACACGCAAGTGATCGTCTACTCGAAGTGGGACCGGTCGCCCGACATCATAGAGGACCAGGTGACGTACCCGATCGTGGCGGCGCTGCTGGGCGCCCCGAACGTCAAGGCGATCCGCGGTTTCTCCGACTTCGGCTTCTCGTACGTGTACGTGATCTTCCAGGACGGCACCGACATCTACTGGGCGCGCTCCCGGGTGCTCGAATACCTTTCCAAGATCCAGCAGCGCTTGCCCAAGGGGGTCCAGACCGAGCTCGGCCCCGACGCCACGGGAGTGGGCTGGGTCTTCCAGTACGCGCTGGTCGACCGCTCCGGCACACAATCGCTCGACCAGCTCCGCTCGTACCAGGACTGGACGCTACGCTACGCCATCCAGGGCGTCCCCGGCGTCGCCGAGGTGGCCTCAATAGGAGGGTTCCAGAAACAGTACCAGGTGACGGTAGATCCGAACAAGCTGGCGTCCTACGGCATCCCGCTCACCATGGTCACCGAAGCGATCCGGATGTCCAACAACGAGGTGGGCGGACGCCTCATCGAGTTCGCGGGCGCCGAATACATGGTGCGGGGGCGCGGATATACGAAGAAGCTGTCCGACCTGGAAAACGTGGTTGTGAAGACGGGCGCGGGGGGCGCTCCCGTCCTCTTGAAAGATATCGGCCGTGTGGCATTCGGCCCCGAGATCCGGCGCGGCGTCTCAGACCTCGACGGTTTGGGCGACCATGTGGGCGGCATCGTGGTGATGCGCCACGGTGAGAACGCGCTGAACGTCATCGAACGGGTCAAGGAGAGGATTAAGGAACTGAAGCCGTCGATGCCGAAAGGGGTCGAGTTCGTTACGACCTACGACCGCTCCGACCTGATACACCGGGCGATCGAAACGCTCAAGCACGAGCTCATCGTCGAGATCGTCATCGTCGCGCTGGTGATCCTCCTTTTCCTGTGGCACGCCCCTTCGGCGCTGGTGCCGATCGTCACGATTCCCGTCTCGGTGCTGTTGTCGTTCATTCCCCTCTACTACATGGGGGTGACGATCAACATCATGAGCATCGCCGGCATCGCCATCTCGATCGGCGTGCTCGTCGACGGGTCGATCGTCGAGGTCGAAAACGCCTACAACAAGATCTACCACTGGGACGCCGGGGGGCGGAAAGGCGACTTCCACTCGGTGCGTCTCGAGGCGCTGAAGGAGGTCGGCCCTTCCGTCTTCTTCTCGCTGCTCGTCATCGCCGTCGCGTTCCTACCCGTCTTCACGCTGGTCGACCAGGAAGGGCGGCTGTTCAAGCCGCTGGCGTATTCGAAGAACCTGGCGATGGGGCTGGCCGCGTTACTCGCGATTACGCTCAACCCGGCGCAGCGGATGATGTTCGCCCGGATCGACCCGTACGTCTTCAAGCCGAAGTTCCTTGCGAAACTGGCCACGCACGCTTTCGTCGGCAGATATTATTCCGAAGAGAGGCACCCGATCAGCCGCAGGTTGTTCCGCATCTACGAGCCGGCGTGCCGCTTCGTGCTGCGCCGTCCGAAAACGGCCATCGCCGCCGCATTGGTGGCGATGGCGGTGAGCGTTCCCGTCTACTTCAAGCTCGGCAGCGAGTTCATGCCGCCGCTCAACGAAGGAACCATGCTCTACATGCCGACGACGTTGCCGGGGCTTTCAGTCGCGCAGGCGCAGGACCTGATGATCCGGATGGACAAGCTGCTGAAAAGTTTCCCCGAAGTCGAGCGCGTCTTCGGCAAGGCGGGGCGCGCCGACACGTCCACCGACCCGGCGCCGTTCTCGATGATGGAAACCACGGTGGTGCTGAAAGACCCCTCGAAGTGGAGCCCGAAGGAGCGCTGGTACTCTTCGTGGGCGCCCGATTTCCTGAAGCCGGTGTTCCGCCCCATCTGGCCCGACCGCATCTCGTGGGACGAGCTCGTGACGAAGATGGACGGGGTCGTCCGCTTTCCCGGCGTCACCAATGCCTGGACGATGCCGATCAAGGCGCGCATCGACATGCTTACGACCGGCGTCCGGACGCCCATAGGCATCAAGGTTTACGGCAGCGACCTCGCAGAGATCCAGCGGATCGGGGAGCACCTGGAGCATGTCATGAAGGATATCAGGGGTACCCGCTCCGTTTTCGCCGAGCGGGTGACCGGCGGCTACTTCATCGACATCGAGCCGAAGCGGGATCAGCTCGCCCGATATGGTCTCACGATCGAGAAGCTGCAGGACGTGATCATGAGCGCCGTCGGCGGCGAGAACATCACCACGACGATCGAGGGCCGGGAGCGCTACGCCGTGAATCTTCGCTACCCGAGGGAACTTCGGGAAGATCTCGACCGGCTCGGGCGGGTGCTCGTTCCCACAGGGATGGGAGCACAGGTGCCGATCGCTCAGCTCGCCGACGTCAAGATGCTGCAGGGACCGGCGATGATCCGCGACGAGAACGGCTTTCTGGCAGGCTACGTCTACGTCGATATCGCCGACCGGGACGTGGGCGGTTACGTAGAGGAGGCGAAGAAGGTAGTCGAATCGAAGGTCCCTCTGAAGCCGGGCTACGTGCTCCAGTGGAGCGGCCAGTACGAGAACATGATCCGCGTCCGCGAGCGGCTGAAGCTCGTGATTCCGGTGACGCTGGCGCTGATCTTCATCCTGCTCTACATGAACACGCGAAGCGCGTTCAAGTCGTCGGTCGTCATGCTCGCCGTGCCGTTCTCGGCCATCGGCGCAATCTGGCTTTTCTATATCCTCGGCTATAACGTCTCCATAGCCGCCTGGGTCGGGATGATCGCGCTCATGGGGCTCGATGCCGAGACCGGCGTGTTCATGATGCTGTTCCTGGATCTTTCCTATGACGACGCGAAAAAGAGAGGGCTATTGCGGAACCTCGGGGAGCTGGACGAGGCCATCATCCACGGCGCCGTGAAGCGGATTCGCCCCAAGATGATGACGGTGGCCGCGGCGTTCATGGGGCTGCTGCCGATCATGTGGTCCACCTCGGCCGGCGCCGACGTCATGAAGCGGATCGCCGCACCGATGATCGGAGGATTGATCACATCGTTCATCATGGAGTTGCTGGTCTATCCGGCAATATATAAGTTATGGAAGAAACGCGAACTCAAACTGGGATCCGCGCCCGGGGCGACTTGAAAACGTGTTGGGAGCGCGGAGAGCGGGGAAATACGAATCGAAAGGAGAGGGGATATGGGAATGAAAAGTTTAACGGCGCTTGCGCTGGCGTTTGCGTTGCTCGCGTTCCATGGGATCGCGGCGGCGGACATGAAGGGGCACGAATCGATGCCCGGCATGAAAGGGCACGAGTCGATGCCGGGTATGCAGGGCCACGGCGAAATGATGAAGATGGGCGACAAGATCTTCGGCGGAAAGGTCGGCCCATGGCAGGGGGAGGCGCGCCTGATCGACATGAAAGCGTCGATGGAGAAGGCGAAGGCTTCCGGCATGAAGATGGAAGGGCAGATGAAGAGCCACCACTTTGAGATCTTCCTTACAGATCTCAAGACGAAGAAAGCGGTTACGGAAGGGAAAGGAACAGTGACGGTTACGGGTCCGGACAAGAAAACGACGAAGACGGACATAGCCGCGATGGCCGGGCATTTCGGAGTGGACGTCGACCTGCCGAAGCCGGGAAAGTACACGTTCAAGGTGGCGATCGAATCAGGCAAGGAGAAGGGCGGAGCCACGTTCTCACATACCTTGAAGTAACGACTTTTCTTCGGGGGACAAAGATATAACGAACGGGCCGCCGCATTCGCGCGCGGCCCGTTTCTCTTCCACCGTTTACGATAGCCGAATCGATCCTTCGAAAATATTTCCGCCGGGCACGCGTTGAAGAATAGTCTCACGGGTTAACGAGAATAGTCTCGATAACCCGGTGGACGATCCGCCCATGATTTCCCTAAGTGACCGCAATATAAGAAATTATTGGTTTTCGCCGGTTGGCACGACATGTGAACTTCTATCGGGCATGACGAACGACTCGCACACAACGAACAAAAAGGAGGTTTGTAAAATGAAGAGGCTGATCGGGTTAGCGGCGGTAATGGCGGCGGCTGTCATTCTTGCAACGGGCGTGCAGGCGTTTTCCGCGGAGAAGCAGGACACCTATTCATTCAGCGCGCCGGGGTCCTGGCAGTACGAAAGCCCGGTGGAATCGGGGAACCTGCCGAACGGTGAAGACCTGTCAACTGCGCAGACGGGAACGACCGATGACTTCGACAAGGCCGCTTTCGGCGGGGTCGTCTACAGGATCGGCATTGACGGGGTCTGATTTACTGACGTCGAACAAGCTGCCGGTGACGCGGGAGAGGCTGCTGCCTCTCCCGCATCGCGATCACACGCCAAGGAAACTTGCCCTCGAATTCTTATGCGGGAAACTGTATTTTCTTCCGCCGGTTAATTTTTTTCGAAGCGAACCCATGCGGAGCGGAGTTCATCATACCTCCTTATGAAGCCGTTGCCGCAATGCGGAAACGGCAAACCGGGAAAAACGGAGGTAGTGGATGGTGAGCAGAATTACCATGACATTGGCGGTCCTGGGAATATTCCTCGTCACTGCTGCGGGGACCTCCCAGGCAGGGTGGGGCGGCCATTCCGAATCGTCGCAACCGGGGGAGTCGATGAGCTCGGATACCGGATCCCCGCAGGGCACTGAATCGGAAACCTCGATGAGCCCGGAAACGGAACCCGCGGAAGGGATAGCGGGGACGCATGAAAGGCCCGTGGAAGGGGCCATCGAAACGGGCACGCTGCCCGAGGAAGGGCAGTTCGGTTCGGATAATCCCGCCGAGAGCGAGTTTGGAGGAACTTCGTTCCGGCACGGAATAGACGACGGTCCGTAAAGACTTGCGGCGCCGGGAAGATGTTGGGGGCGTGGCGCATCCTCGGCCTCGCCCCTTCATCTTATTGTAAAGGCGGTGACAACCGCGGCCAACGTATCAGGACGATGGAGGTGAGCACATGAAGAAGAGTTTCGTTTTTTCGATATTGTTTGCGGGGATTTTCCTTGCAGCGTCCGCGGGAATCGCGCTTGCGGATATGATGACGGAAGAGGCGCCCGCATGGGAGACGTACCAGGGTGAAGAGGTCTACGGTCCGACCGGTTCGTTCCAGTTCGAAGGAGCCGTAGAGACAGGCAGTCTTCCCCCCGGAGAGGATCTCTCCGAGGCGCAGACCGGCGTGACGGACGAGTTCCCCATTTACGAGGCGGGCGGGCTTCCCTTCCGCGTAGGAATCGACTCGGAGCCGTAAGCAAGACCGAACAAGGTTAAAATTCGATGCTTGCATCCGCAAGCAGGAAAGCGGCGGCGCGGGGACCTGAAAGGCCTCGCGCCGTTTTCCATCCATCACTCGAAGATCCGCGGGAAATCTTCAGGAACGTCCCTGTTTAATAGATGTCGCTGCCAGGAAATATTCTTTTTAGGGTTGCGATACCGTCAGCGCTGGTTTAGCCTATTATAGTGACTCCGGCGGAAGCCGGGTCAAATGATGGAAAGGTGCTTTCGGCATTGCGCGTCAACCTTCGGACCAACCTGTTTATTTTCCTGTGCGTATTGCTTTTCGGAGCGGTCGCGTGTCCTGTCTTCGCCGCTTCCGTTCCCTGCCCCGACGATGCATTTGCCGACACCCGCCTTGCCGGCGATACGCTGAAAAAAATGGCCCTTCTTCCTGAAAGCGAAATTTCGCTATCGGGAACCCTGTTCCTCGTTTCCGCGCGTGCAAGCAGGGAGCTTGAATGCCGCGATGCTGACGGCGGCCTGGTGGAAAAGGAACTCGACAGGATCGCGCGTCGCGTTATCGTGCATGCAGGCGACCTGAAGGACCCGGCCCGAACGGTTTCCGCGTTGAACCGCGTGCTGTTCTACGAGGACGGATTCGTATACGACCCGAATGCCGGAAACCCGGAGAATTACCTGCTCGATCGTGTGCTCGCCCGCAAGCATGGGAATTGCCTCGGCCTTACCTCCGTCTATCTTGCTCTCGCAGAGAAACTGAAAATCCCGTTGGGCGGTGTTTACGTGCCCGGGCATTGCTTCGTCCGGTACGAGGGGAGCGGGAATCGGATAAACATCGAGACGGGAGAAGGGGGCGGGGAGCGCAAGAACGCATGGTACTCGAAGAAGTATCGCCTGAAGGATGGAAGCCCTTATCTTCGCACCCTGGGGCGAAGGGAAATGATAGGGGTGTATCTGAAGAGCCTCGGCGCGGCTTATTCACGTAAGGGGCGCGACGAGGAAGCGCTTCGGATTTACCGCGAAGCGGCCAACTTTTTCCCGACATTGCCGGATGCCTATTTCAACGCGGGCGTCTCCTTCCAGAAAATGGGGAAGATGGAGGATGCCGTCGCGCAATACCGCCGGGCCCTCGCACTGGATCCCGACATGGCCCCCGCGCGCGGAAACCTGGGCTCCGCCCTGTGCGGCTGCGGAAAGCTGGAGGACGGGATCGTGGAATTCAGGAAGGCACTCGACCTCAATCCGAAGAACGCCTCGGTCCGGTCCGGACTTGCGAAGGCATACTTCGCCCGTGGCGATTACAAGCAGGCGGCCGAACACTGCGACCGCGCCATCGAGCAGGGTTGCCGGTTCGAGCCCTCAATGATGGACGTCTTGAACAGGTACCGCAAACCGCGCGCAGAAATTTCCTCCGGCCCCTGAGCCGGTTTCAACGCCCCCCCGACTTCAGTATCTCCGGCAGTTCGGTCAGCGAAGCGGCGCTTGCACCGGGGCGAATAGCGGAAAACGGCGGGTCCGAATCGGCCCTCCTGTGGATCACGACGCATTTCGTCCTGTATCGGCCGCTGGTTCGGGCGAGACGCAGAAGCGGCTCCGCAGATTCTGGAGCGACCGACCTGGAGGCCTTCGCCTCGATGAGAACCAGTCGTTCGTCTCCTGTGGGGACCACGAAATCAACCTCCAATCCCTGCTGATCCCGAAAGTGATAAATCTCCCTTCGGCGTCCTGAATTTATTTGCGATTTGATGATCTCGGATGCGACGAAACCTTCGAATAACGGTCCGAGAAATGGTGATCTGCCCAGTGCCTGTTCGCTCTCGATCCCCAGTAAGTGGCAGGCGAGTCCCGAGTCCATGAAATAGAGCTTCGGCGACTTGACGAGACGCTTTCCGAAGTTTTCGAAGAATGGAGGCACAAGAATGATCTGGGCGGTGATTTCAAGGATGTTCAGCCATTCGGACACCGTCGGGACGGAAACGCCCAAGGGCGCCGCGATATCCGTCCGATTCAGGATTTTTCCGCATCGGCTGGAAAGGATGGACAGGAATTTCCGGAAAGTGGATAGATGCCGGATGGCGGCGATAGTGCGGACATCCTTTTCGAGATAGGTCTGAAGGTATGAAGAGTACCAGGTACGGTAGTCGGAAGGACGGGCGAGAACTTCGGGGAATCCCCCCTTGAGGAGGGTAGTCTTCCCGGTTTCGATGACTGAGAAGGGAAGAAGTTGAAAAACCGCGGCCCTGCCGGCCATTGATTCCGTCGCTCCCCTCATAAGGGGGACTTCCTGCGAACCGGTAAGAAACCACTGGCCTTTCCGCGCGGGATGGCTGTCGATCCGGCTACGCAGATAGCTGAGGATCTCCGGCACGTTCTGTATCTCATCGAGAA
This sequence comes from Deltaproteobacteria bacterium, assembly GCA_016218975.1. Lineage (NCBI taxonomy): Bacteria > Pseudomonadati > Myxococcota > Myxococcia > Deltaproteobacteria bacterium. The sequence continues at coordinate 15,711 of JACRCO010000015.1, read as the reverse complement.
TGGCGGGAGGGCGGATGTCGTCGAGAAAGGTGCGAGGGTCGTCGCGGAATCGCGCAAGGAGATCCGGGTCCTCCATCAGGATGTAGGATGCCCCGGGAAAAAGATTACGGAGAAGGGTTGTCTTCCCGGCTCGCCGGGGGCCTGTCAGAATAAGGGCCGGGAAGGCCCTCGATGCCTTGACGAGCAAGGGGGAGATATCTCGCGGCACATATTTCATGATGAGAATTATAAAGTAGAACTTTATAATTCTCAAACGTAATTTATTCCGTCCGATAGGCTTTCTCTTTCACGGTCCACCCGCTTTTACCTTCGATCCCGCACGGCCGGTTTCCGCGCTTGACCTCCGCCGCGATTCCGGGAGAATGGTGGGATGGCGGCATCGTTGACAATTTCCGACGCGCTGCGGAAAGCCCCCCTGTTCGCGAATCTTCCGCCCGAGGACATGCGACGGGTGGAAGGGATCGCCTCCGTCAAGCGTTACTCGAAGAAGGAGTCCGTTTTCCGTGAGGGCGACCGCGCCGACGGGTTTTACGTCGTGTCGACCGGCAGGGTGAAGGTCTTCAAGTTATCGGCGGACGGGAAGGAACAGGTTCTCCACCTCATCGCCCCCGGTCAGTCTTTCGCGGAGGCAACGATATTCGAGGGCGGCGTCTATCCCGCGCATGCGGAGGCGCTTGACGACTGCGAGGCCATCTACCTGCCTAAACGCCAGTTCATCGAACTGCTGGAGAGGAACCCGCGGATCGCGCTGCGGATGATGGCTTCCTTATCCAGGTGGCTCAAGCGTATGACGGATCTCGTGGACAGCATCTCCCTGCGCGATGTAGAGACGCGCCTCGTCCGGTTCATATCGGATGAAATGAAGTACCGCGGCATACCGTTGAAAGACGGCGCCGTCTATGAGCTCGACATAAGCAAGAACGTGCTCGCCTCGCGCCTCGGCACGGTCCCCGAAACGTTCTCCCGCACTCTCAAGAAACTCCAGGACGAGGAAAAGATCAGCGTGAAGGGTAAGCAGATCCGCATTCTGGACGCGGAGGCCCTTTTTTCCCCTCTGGAGAACTGACCCGGTTTCCCTGCCAGACTTCTCTTTTCTTACATTCGGGCGCCGATTCTGAAAAAAATTCCCGATATGAGATGGTGTGGAAAAATTCTTCCTCTTCTGTAGCCTTTTTTTGCTTTATGCGGGAAATTGTTTGTACTTTACTTCCCCCGTATACGGATTGTCCCAAGGTTTTCCCAATAGAATCGGATTAATTCCGGCATTTTCACGCTGTGGCGCGGTACTTGCTACCCGGCTGCTACTGACGATTACGCGTGTATATCGCCACGGCGAGAGAAAACCGGAGGGATGGATGAAACGGAACCAGTTGACAAGAATCGTGTCGGCCGTTGCCGTTGTTTGTTTCATATGTATCTTGCATGCCGGCATCGTGAACGCGCAGCAGATCTACTGCACGACCGACGACGGGTTGAGCCTCGCCTCCATCGATCCCGCCACGGCCTACAGCACTGTCGTCGGCCCGTTCGGGAATCTCGCAATGGGTCTGGCCGTCGATAACTTCGACGGCACCCTTTACACGATCGTGGATTCATGCCTCGGCGGGTGCAATTGGCCCACTCAGCAGCTTGCCGTGGTCGACCCGCTGACGGGGCAGACTACCCGGATCGGGCAGCCGATATCGACCTGGGCGCTGGTCAGCTCGGCGATCCCCGCCCTGGAGGTAGGTAACGACGGCTACGTCTATGCGGGAGGAACGAACGGGTACTTCTACCGCATCGACAAGACGACCGGCCAGGCCGTTCTGCTTGGGACCGGCAGCGTAGACATGGTGATGGATTATGCGTTCGACGGCAGCGGCAGGCTTTGGGCCGTCGCAGGTCTTCAGAACGACATCTACACGATCGACCTTGCCACCGGACAGGCGACGTTCGAAAAGAGGATCAGCGGCGTCACCTCCGTGGGTTCCGGCATCATGGGAATCATGTTCGACAAGGACGACACAATGTACGCGACGAACATCGCACCCTATCCCGATGCGCATCTTTACAGGGTCGACACCGACGCCGCCGTCGCCACGGATCTCGGCATATTGAACCTGTCCCAGCCGCACGGGGGGGATATCCTGATCGCGATAAAGACGTGCGTGGCGCCGCCCGCCGGCCTCCTCGCCTGGTGGACGGGGAACGGCACCGCGGCGGACCAGACGGGGACGTACGACGGAACGCTCATCGGAGGAGCCTCCTATGCACGGGGCAGGGCCGGGCAAGGGTTCGCCCTCGACGGCGTCAACGCTTATGTAAACGCGGGCACGAGCGACACGTTCAATTTCAACAGCGGCATGGGCGACCTCTCGATCGCCGCCTTGGTGAAGGTGGCGGGCTATTCGCAGCAGGGGAACAACATCGTATCCAAGGGCGACGCGAGCCCCGACAACGGATGGTCCCTCCACGTGACGCCGGAAGGCGCGCTCGAGTTGACGGGAAACGGCCTGTATGCGCTTACCTCACCTGCGGGGACGATCACGCCCGCCATCTGGGCGCACGTGGCCCTCGTAAAGAGCGGTTCGACCGCCGCCCTTTACAAGAACGGCGTCCAGGTCGCCTCCATGGAATACGGGGATCTTCAGACCTCTTTCGAACCGTTGGCCTTGGGGCTCGGGCTGTACGGGACGCTGGACGAAGTTCAGATCTTCAACAGGGCCCTTTCTTCCTCCGAAATCTATTCCATCTACGATGTCGGCGGCGTGGGTCTGTGCATGATAGAGTTTCCCGACCTGTCCGTTTCCTCTCTGGGCGGCCCGGCGTCGGGCACTGCGGGGCAGTCGGTTTCTGTTTCGGATACGACGCGCAACAACGGTCGCGGGGCCTCGGGCGCTTCTACGACGCGGTACTACTGGTCCGCGGACAACGAGTACGGCAGCGGTGACGTTGAGCTTGGGAGCCGGGCGGTCCCGTCCCTGGCGTCGGGAGCTTCGAGCAGCGGGAGCGTTTCGCTGGCGATTCCGTCGGGTGCTGCTCCCGGGACGTATTACATAATCGCCCGCGCTGACGCAGACGGCGCGGTGACGGAGACGAACGAGGGTAACAACTCCGCGAGCCTTGCGTTCACCGTCGCGGCTGCCGGGACGGTGGATTTCACGTCCGGGACGAACCTGCCCTCCACGGCCAACGTGGCGGCCGGCTCGACGGTTACGTTCGCGGTGTACACGAAGAACTGGGGGACGGGTACGGCGGGTCCGTCGGTGACCCGGCTTTACCTTTCGACGGACTCGACGTACGGGTCCGGTGACGTAGAGCTTGGCAGCGTTTCGGTTCCGTCCCTTGGTCCCGGGGTCTACAACGCAACTTCGAAGACGGTGACGATCCCCGCGGGGACGCCGTCCGGCGCCTACTACCTGATCTCGCGCGCGGACGCAGACGGCGCGGTGGCCGAAAGCAACGAGACCAACAACGACAGGCCCCATCCGTTCACCGTGACGCCGTGACCTTTCAACGGTAGCGGCGCGCGAGATCGGCAGGAGACAGTGGAGAGGGCCCGGCCCGTCCGGGCCCTCGTTTCCCCCGGAAGCACATTTCCTGACATATAATGAACCATTCGGATCTTCAGGAGACCGATGACACGCGCTTTCAAAAGGCTTTCCCCCGCAATCCTCGCCGCCGCGCTGTGCCTTGCCATCGGGCTTGGGGATTGCAGTAGCGGGAAAAAAGGTGCGTCCGGCCTGGAGGCGGCGGGAACCTCGGTGCCGGAAAAGTATTACATCGAAAACCTGAGGAAGAAGGATTTCCCGGGAGGCCCCGTCCGGATCGTGAAACGCCTCGAATCGGCGGGCGCATTCGACAGGTACCTCATCGAATACGACAGCGGGCGGCTGAACATTACGGGGATGATGGATGTCCCCCGGGGCAAAGGCCCATTCCCGGTCGTCGTCCTGAACCACGGCCATTACGATCAGAAGAACTTCTCCCCGGGGCTTGGATTCCGTCAGGCGGCGGACGCTTTCGCCCGGAAGGGTTACGTCGCGGTGGGGTCCGATTTCCGAAACATGGGAGGCTCGGACAAGGGAGAGGATTTCTTCCAGCACCTGGGCTCTCTCGAGGACGTCCTGCGGTTGGTGGACGCGGTGAAGAAACTGCCGTACGTTGACCCGGAACGCATTGGAATGTGGGGGTACAGCGGGGGAGGCTGGCTGACGCTGAAATCGGCGGCGATCAAGCCGGAAATCAAGGCGATCGCGGTGCTCGGATCCATGAGCGCCGACGACAGGGACAATTACCTCGCACTGCAGAAGTGGCATCCCACAGCGCTCGCAGAGGTTGACAGGTTCGTCGGCAAGCCCGGCGAAAGCCCGGAAGCTTACGCGAAGTTGTCCGCCAAGAATTACCTGAAGGACGTTCCGGCCAGAGTTATCATCCATCACGGGGCGGACGACAAGGCCGTCCCGTTGCCGTGGGCCGAAAAACTGCGCGACAGGCTACGATCGGAAGGCAAGGTCGTGGAGATGTACGTGTACGAGGGGCAGGGGCACGTCCTCAAGGGACGCGCCTGGGACCTTTCGACGGAACGAACGATACGCTTTTTCGATAGATATCTCACGGAAGGCCTCAAGGAGCCCCGAAGATGAAAATCCTCCTGATCCAGCCCCAATCCAACCCGAGATCGAAGATATTCGACAGCTTCATACTCCATGAGCCGCTCGGGCTGGAGTATGTGGCGGCGGGTGTCCGGGACCATCACGACGTCCGGATACTGGACCTGCGACTCGAAGGGGGGCTCGAGGAAAACCTCAAGAGTTTCCAGCCCGATATCGTGGGCGTTACAGCATTCACGGTGCAGATGAAGAACGCGCTCGAAATCCTCAAGGCCGTGAAGCGGCACGACGGCCGGATAATGACCGTGGTGGGGGGCTATCATGCGACGGCGTCCCCGCGCGATTACGATGTTGATTGCGTGGACGTCGTGGTGATCGGCGAGGGGGTGTTCGCGTTCCGTGACATAGTGACGATTTACGAGCGGCGGAGGGAAATCCGACTCGACGACTTGGGGAACATACCCGGCATCGCATTCCGCAGCAACGGGAAGCTTCACTTCACCCCGTTCCGCGTTTATCCCGACGTCGACCTGCTTCCCATGCCTGCGCGGGAGCTGACGGGAAAGCACAGGAACGGGTACTTCAACACATGGATGAAGCCCCTTTCGATGATCAGGACGTCCGTCGGCTGCGCCTTCCGCTGCAACTTCTGCCTGCAGTGGAAGATGTCCGGCGGAAAGTACCACGCGAGGGACCCGCGGCTGGTCGTGGAAGAGCTGGCTTCGATCAGGGAGCCCTACGTCAGTTTCGCCGACGATGAGACGCTGCTGGACACGGCGAGGATGTCGAGGCTGGCGGATATGATCCGGGAGGCGCGCATCCGGAAGAAATACCGGTTTTTCGCGAGGGCCGACACCGTCGTCAGGCACCCGGATCTCATTCGGAAGTGGCGGGATATCGGGTTGTCGAGCCTCCTGGTCGGTTTCGAATCGTACAAGGACGACGATCTAAAGTTCCTGAACAAGAAGACGTCGACCAAGACCAACGAACAGGCCATACGGATATTGCAGGAGAACAAGATCGAGATCATCGCGGATTTCATCATCCGCCAGGAATACGACGAGGCGAATTTCGAGGAGCTGCGGGCATACGTGAGGAAGCTGAGGCTGACCAATCCCAAGTTCCCGATCCTGACGCCCTTCCCGGGCACGGACCTCTACGAGTCGATCAAGGAGCAGATCCTGACCGACGACTACGATCTGTACGATCTGAGGCATACGATCCTGCCGACGAAGCTGCCGGTGGAGAAATTCTACGAGGAAGTGAACAAGCTCAAGAACAATACCGTGAGCTACCGGGACAAGATAAGGAACCTGCGGAACCGGCCGGTCGACGAATGGCTCCCGGTGCTGCTGTGGACGGTAAAGAGCGAGCTCATCAAGTACAAGTTCGACTACCGCGCCGCCTGACGCCGAAATGAAGATTCTCTTGGTCCAGCCGACGACGCTCGATCGGAACGGCGGCCCCAACAAGTGGAAGCGGCCTTTCCTTCCCAACTACACGCTTCCGTACCTGTCGGCCTTGACGCCCAGGGGCGTGGAAGTCGAGATCGCGGACGAGAAGGTCGACTCGATCGATTTCGGCGGCGGTTACGACCTGGTCGGGATCAGCGCGCTGACCAGCCAGGCCGTGCGGGCATACGGGATCGCCGACAGGTTCAGGGAAGCGGGGATACCGGTCGTCATGGGGGGTATCCACGTTACCGCCCTTCCGGAAGAGGCGGCGCGCCATTGCGACGCGGTGGTGATGGGGGAGGCGGAGAATGTCTGGGTGCAGGTGCTGGAAGATGCCGCCCGGGGTCGCCTGAAGGGCGTCTATCGTGCGAACGGTTTCCACGACATGAAGGACCTGCCTGCCCCGAGGTTCGACCTGCTGAAGAGGAAGGACTTCATTTCCCCGTTTCTTCCTATCCTCGCGACCAAGGGATGTCCCCACGACTGCGATTTTTGCTCGGTCAGCAGGTTCTTCGGGAAAAGCTACCGTTTCCGGCCGCTGGAGGACGTCATCAGGGAGATAACCGCCTCCGGGGCCAAACGGTTTACGTTCGTAGACGACAACATCACCGCGAACCGGAATTACTCGAAGGAGCTGTTCAAGGCAATGATCCCGCTCGGGGTCCAGTGGCTCGGGCAGTGCACGATCAACCTGGGACGGGATCCGGCGCTCTGCCGGCTTGCGGCGGAAAGCGGCTGCTGCTTCATGAGCATCGGCATCGAAAGCGTCGATGAAGACAACCTGGCGAGCATCGACAAATCGTGGAACCGTGTGAAGGAATTTCCGGAGTTGCTTTCGAACATCCGCAAGAGCGGGATCGGCCTTGCGCTCAACATGATCGTCGGGCTGGACAACGACGACCGCGGCATATTCCGAAAGACCCTGCGATTCCTCATGGACAACCGGGCATTCACCCTCATCCTGAACACGCCCATTCCGTACCCGGGGACGCGGCTGGCCCAGCGCCTTGACACGGAAGGAAGGCTGCTTCACACGAACTGGTCCGGCTACACCCAGGGCAGCATCCTGTACACGCCGAGGCGGATTTCGGCCGGGGAGCTGGAAGCCGGCTACTGGTCGCTTCTCGACGATTTCTTTTCCTATCCGTCGATCGCGAGGCGTGCCTTGGGCCAATCGTGCCGAAACCTGCCGTACTACTTCAAGAGAAACCTGGATCTCCACATGTCCGTGAAGAGGCGGGTGTATTAGCCGATATTGCCTGCGGTTCATATCGGATGAAATGAAGCTGCGCGGTATCCCGGTGAAGGACGGCGGCGTGTAACGCTTATGAATCGCTGTTTACCGGGTGGTGAAAATCAACGGATGACTTGAATTTCGATTCCGGCGCCAAGCCCTTTCCATGCCTTGTCCGCGGTAACCACCGGCAATCCAAGCCGGATGCCCAAAGAGAGGCAGGAACGGTCGCCAAGCGAGAGTCCGCGGCGATGCGTCTTTTTCCACAGGTCCGCGGCAATCTCGGCATCTTCCGCGGTGAAAGGGATGATGTCGAGCCCAAGGGCTTCCATATCCGCGCGAAGTCCTTCCAGCCGGACACCGCGCGAAAGGCTCTTCTGAACCACCTCCGACCAGTTCACCGCGGACACGGCGGCCGCACCGAGGAGCGGCTCGACCTTTTCGCATCCGGCTTCTTCGTGCAGCGCGGCGAGAAGGGCAGAAGAATCCAGAACCACCTCACTCACGCTCCGCCTCCTTCCGGCGCTCCGCGATCAGTTCTTCCGCCATGTCAACACCTTTCGGCACCTTCGAATAGCGGGCCTTGAGACGGGCCAGCACGGTTTCGCGCTTCTCGATCACCAGGCGTCCTTCCTCAACCCGGGCCACAAGCCGCTGATCGGGCAACAGGGACAAGGCGCGCCGGATCGATGAAGGCACGACCACCCGTCCCTGCCGGTCGATCCGTACTTCTATGCGTTCCGCAGGCTTTGCCATATTTGGTCCTCCTATGGTGGCTAACTACAATTGTGCCATGTTAATATGAACATGGTAAATATAATTATCCATAATGTAAATAATACGATACCGGATGAGGGGAGATCATATGATCAAATGGCGCGAATGAAAAAGGGCGGAGAGGTTTCCCCCGCCGCCCCTCGTTTGATCGCCTGTGTAGATCGTCAGCTTTTCAGCCGTTTCCTCCCGATGCCGACCAGCCCGAGAACGCCGCTTCCGAACAAAAGCAGCGTGCCGGGAATAGGCACCGGCTGGTTCGCCTCGCTGTTGGCCCGAGCCCCGATTGTCAGATCATAGTTCCGGCCCGTATCAAGCTGTACTTCCCAAATTAGCGTGCCGCCGCCGTTTTGTAAAAAGGAAGTACTGCCATCTCCCAATAGCAATCGAGATTCCGGGCCGATGGCAAACTCATTTAGTTCAATATTTACAATGTACCCGGCATATATCGGGTATTCACCAATGTCCGCAACGGTTGTGTTGCCGGATAAAGAGTAGCTGTAATCAAGGGAAAAGGTATAAGTACCTGCCGCACCAACGTCGAACCTCCTGGTGGTCCAGCTGTTCCCTTCGCCGTATACTTGGTACGCGGCGGGATCGAAATCAATATAGGAATAGGAAAAATTCATACCCAGAATATTGGACTCTCCAACCGCATTGGCATACGCGAAAGTGTACTGGACTGGCGTGATGTTTGCGGTCGCTCCCTGCGCAGCGCCGTCTGTCCTTTCGATAGGTAGTCCCGAATATGTTAATGCACCGTTTCGGTAGGAGAACGCTTCTGCTCCCGTGAGAGTATACGGTTCAGATCCACCCCAGTTCACATTCCCCGCGCCGTTAACCGAAAGGCTCGAGACTGTGACCTCCGCATTGCTCCATATGTTGGAGGTGGCAGCCAGTGCAACGCCCGACCAGGTGAAAAAGATGCATGAAGCGACGGCGGCAAAGGCAATCCAGAACTTCTTCCCGTGCAGACCGGTCATGCCCCACCCCCCAAAATCAAGTATCAGTAATATTTATTGGGCAATAATATATTTTGTTATCTTAAATTGCAATTATCACGCCTGATTGAAGTTGATGTTATAACCGCTCTTGATGAAAGGACTTTTCCGGCTTCCCGGTTTGCGCACGCCGGAGGCATAGGTCAAATCCTTGCGTAATTTCGGTAACAATTTTCCGATTTTGGGGGAATCCGGCGCCGCCACGCCCATCTCTCTCACGTTGCCTGTCGTATCGCTCGGCGGTAATAAGCGGATATGGTCGGCCTTCTCCGCCCTGCGGTAAAGACCTTAATGAAAAAGGGCGGAAGGGATTTTCTCCCCCCCGCCCTTCAACACAATTCCGCTCCTGCGCCTGATTTACCGAAAACTCAGGAACGTCCCCGTTTGTAGGTAAAAGCTCAGGAACGTCCGAGTTTTTAAGAACGTCCCTGTTTTTAAGTTGGCGCCCTATTTCGCGGCGACTTTTTTCTCCATGGCGTCGGAGATGAGCTTGATTCCCTTGCGCGATTCCTCGACCGACTTCGTGAGCGACAGGCGCGCCGCGTCCGGGTTATGGAAGCCGTCGGAGTTCTCGGCGGTCCACCATTCCCAAAGAATGTGCGCCTTCTGGTGCTGCTCCTGGGCCTGCTTTATCGTTTCCGCGTCCACTCCCGCCTTCTTTCCTTCCACGATCTTGTCGATCAGCATCGACAGCCAGAACTCGGATTTGCGCAGCTTCCCCTTGATGTAGCTCTTGACCGAGTCGATCTCGTAGACGGCCTGCTCTTCCGAAAGGTTCGGATGGCATTTGGAAGTCAGGCACGTCTGCTTGATGTAGTTCCGCGGGCTGGTCTGCCAGTGCGAGGTATAGACCTGCCCCTGCGCGTTCTTCACCTTGGGCATGTGGCAATCCTGGCAGCTTGCTCCCGCCTTGTCGTGACGCGAGTTCCAGAACGTCTCCGCCTCCGGGTGCTGCGCCTTCCACAGGAGCCCGCCCGTCAGCGTATGCTTGAAATCCCGGAACCCCAACGCGTTGTAGTGATCGTAGATCTGGAACACGTCCTTGAACGGGAAGTGGTTCGTTCGCCGGTCGGCAGCCTTGATAGAGTATTCGCCGGTCTTCGGGTCGAACCCCGGGTTGCAGTTGTATTCAACGTGGCACTGCCCGCACTGGAGCTTCGAATCGTATTTTTCCAGGAGCGCGATCTTGCGGAACCCGCCGCGGAAATCCTTCACGTCGATCTTCGTCGCCTTCGGGTCCTTGTGCCAGAGCGTGTCCTTCTCGGGCCGGGTAAGCGCCTGGATCAGCCCGTCGCGCACGATTCGCGGCTTCGCCGCGTGAGGATCGTGGCACATGAAGCAGTTCATCGCGTTGGAGAGGTCCTTGGCTACCTCCACGACGTTGGAGGAGCGGTCCCACTTCGCCTTCGGGTCCTTGTCCCCCATGAATTTCCATTTCAGGATCTGGTCCTGCGTCTTGCACTGGAGGCAGGTGGGGTTGGCCGCCGGCGCGCTTTCCGGGATGAACGCCTTGTGCTCCTTCGATTCCGGGTAGCGGTCCTCGAGGACATCCCACGCCTTTGCGACGCCCGGCACGGCCACGTACGACCATCCCGTCTTCGACTGGAAGCGCCCGCCGTACGCCCGGTCCACGATCAGGTGGTCCACCAGCATGAACTTGTGGCTCCGGGGGGCGGCATGTTCCTTCGTGAAGCCGTGGCCCATCATCAACTTGTCCCAGAAGGGATTGGGCGACCGCTCGGTGAGTAGCGATTTTTCAACGCGGGCCGGTTTTTTCAGGTTCAGAGTTCCGAAGCTTTCATACTGGTCCCTGTGGCAGCCGCCGCACGCTTCGAGGTCCACCCTCGTGACGGGCCTCTTGTCGCTGTCCGCAAGGTGCTCCGCGGTGCCGCTATGGCACAATCCGCAATTGACGCCGGCGTGCTTGCCTCCGGTTTTGAGTTCCTTGATCTCGTCGTGGCACTCGAAACATTTCTCTTCCTTGACAGATTCGTTCGCCTTGGCCGCCGTTTTCGCTGGCGCATGCTTGTCGGCCATCGCGGTGCCCGACATAAGATACGCCACTGCGCCCGCCAGCAATGCAATCGTCGCCAGCACGGTCCTTTTCATCCCGCCTCCCTCCTTCGATTGGTTGGGTGATTCCTCGCTGCAACCTGTTTTCCTTATGTGGAATCGTGCAGTGAGATGCGAACCGCGCCTATGTGTACCATACGATTATTCCCGAATGAAGTATTGCGCAAGAGATATGCTGTATACTTTGATCCCGGTCAATTTTCACGCGTCTTATCGAAATTTTCCGCGGTGAGGCCGTGGATTCCATGCAGTCACCCATCTTGGGGAATATTTTACCTAAATGATGTATTCCTGATATACATTACTATGCAGTAATATTTATTTTTAAGTAGTAAAGTATTGATATTTATGCATATTCGCCACGCCCTTTTTGCCGGTATTTGTTTTGCATGTACTTGTTGCGTAAGTATCTGAAAATAAAAAGAAATTGGTTACCCTTATCGTTTGACCGGGGGTCACGCAGGCATACGAATACCTGGAAAGAGGGGTGGGGATGAGAAAAAAATCTTTTAATACGGTGCTGTTCTCTCTTGCCGCGATCGTTCTGGCCACGTTTCCTGCCAGCGTCCTGGGCGCGACATATCTATATCCCTGGGACACGGGTTCATCCGTTTCGATTGTGGATGCGGACCCGCCCGGCTCGCCCACCAACACCGGAAACGACATCACGAAGGCCTGGTATGCATACGGCACGGAGGGCAGCACGGGGTACCACTATTTCCGCATGGATCTGTCCGGCGTCCCCACTTCCGCGAACGCGTGGAACATGTACGGCATGTACATAGACTCGAAGCCGGGCGGCGCAACCTCCGCCGACATCCACATTCCCTTCGCCGACGGCGTCATACCGCCTGCGGCCGGCATCGACATGATCATATTCAGCTTCATCAGGGGCGGGGCCGCCTCCGGAATGGCCCTCCAGTGGGATGAGGGCCTCGTTGCATGGAAATTGGTGAACTTCCAGTACTCGCCGGATGCCAACCTCCTGGCGCAGAACTCCATGAACGGCGGGAAAACCCTCGAATGGAGGTTCCTCGATTATCCCTCATCCGACTGGCGGTACATCAATACGCCGTTCTCGTTCTGGGGCGGAATCATGCTGGCCCCCGGCATCGCGCCGGTAAAAACGACCTACGACGTCACCGGCCAGGTAGTGACCCCGATCCCCAACGCAGCCTGGTTGATGGGGGCAGGGATCATCGCACTCGTGGGGCTGAAGAGGAGGAAGCCAAGGCAGTAAGTTCCCGAATTCGACAGGAAGAGCTCAGGCGATAGCGCGGCGGCAAGATCAAGGGAGGCGATGATGAAACGTAGCAAGTTGTTCATGATGCTGTTTGCCCTCGCGGTTTTCGGGGCGTTTTTCATTCCTCTCCAAGTCTATGCCGTCACGGTTCCAACCGGTCTGCCCGCCTATTACCCGACCGTCCTTGTGGGCAACACAACTGGCGCCTCCGATTCACTGGTCCTGGGAATTCCGGATGACTCCTACATAAATATGAAGAAGGATGAATTTGTCATCTACGATTTTGGTTCTAACCCTATCCTCAATCGTGCCGGACAGGATTTCAACGTTTACCAGTGGGATTTAGACGGAGATAATTCCGGTAATGCCAACATTCTCGTCAGTTCGGACGGGACAACATATTTTAATATTAATGGCTCGAAGGATTCCAAGATCGACCTCCAATGGGATGAAGCGCATGAAAATGCAGACCATGCGAAATCTTACGATATAAGTATTGCCGGCCTTTCTTCAGCGCGCTATCTGAAAATTGTTGGTGTACAAAATCCGTTCAACCTGGATGCGGTCGGAGCGGTTGTCCCCATCCCGGGCGCTGCATGGCTCATGGGAACGGGTGTCGTCGCGCTCGTCGGCATGAAGAGGAGGAAGTCGAACAAATCCTGAGAGCGCCGACCGATAGGCGCAGGGCAATATATTCGTTGTCCAATGACGTAATGTGTCCCGCGTTTGTAAAGCGGTGAACAGAAAGGGGGGCACATGAAACGGAACATCGGTATTTATTTCCTTTCCGGCATATGCATGATGTTTCTTGCGGCGGCCCTGCCGGGAACGGCTTCTTCCATCACCGTCCAGAACTATTCATTTGAGACCCCAGTTTACTCCGATGGTGGGGGCGGCATTTCCGGAGCAATTGATGGATGGATAGGCGCCAGGTCCAGCGGGGGGGAATGGAGTATCAGCAGTATAAGAAATCCATATGCGACGGATTACACCAGTGCATACGATGGTTCTCAGGTGGCATTTTCGCGAAGCAATGTGATGGATACTGTAGGATTCGTATCTTCCTTTTACCAGGATCTGGGCGATGTTCTGACGGCAAACACGACTTACAGACTGAGGGTCGATATCGGTAACCCCGGTAGTGCCTCTTTTGGCGGTTACACTGTTCAATTGATGACCGTCGAGGGGAATTCCGTGCTGGTGCAAGATATCAACACTCTGGCGCCAGCCGACAAGCAATTTTTAATCTCGGACATTTTTTACACGGCCCTTGCAAGCGATACCAACCTGGGTAGGCATTTGCGGATCAACCTCATAAGCCTGGGCTCGCAAACCGACTTCGACAACGTCCGCCTCGATGCCGCCCCTGTACCGATCCCCAATGTCGCATGGTTATTCAGCTCCGGCGTCGTAACACTTTTCGGCCTCAAGCGGAGAAGGCCGAAGCTGTAGTCTTCCGTGAACGCCGTCATAAGTTTGAGCATAAAAGTCCATACTTCGTGAAACTTATTCATCCATTATTGTGCAGTAATATTTCCTTTTAATCTGAAAATTGTTGATTTAAATGGAATTTTAATATTATGAATATAGCGGCATTTAACTTGCAGGATATAATACGGAATAACCACTCATAAATAAAAAGGAAATCATTACTGACGTCCAACCATATCGCATCTTGAAAAATAGCAGTCGGCAACAGGGGGGTGGGCATGCATTATTCAGTAAAGCGACTGACGGTTCTTGTGTGCATCCTTTCGTTATTCGCTTTCTCGACTCCCGCAATGGCGGCGCTTTTTAACGGCTGGGGTTCCACGGCGAATATTACCGACCCCACCGGCGATGCCGTTGGCGGCGGCAGCGGGACGGACATCACCGCAATCTGGTATGCGCTAAGCGGCGGAAACAACTATTTCCGCATGGACTTGGCAGGTGACGTTACAGCCTCGAACCACGCAAACCTTTATCAAATCAATATAAGCGACGGGCAGACGGCTTACACGGTGGCATTCGATTTCGCCAGCCAACTGTATACCGGCGCTGCTTTCATTCCGTCAGGCGGCACGCCCCAATCGGTGTCGTACAGCATAGACGGAAACATGCTGCAGTGGGCAATACCGACGACGCTTCTTTCCGGGCCGTTTTCTTTCTTTGGACAAACGATCACGGGTACCACGACGAACGATTCCGCCACCGTCCCCATCCCCAATGTCGCCTGGCTCATGGGAGCCGGCGTCGTCGCACTCGTCGGCCTCAAGCGGAGAAGGCCGAAGCCTTAACAATCCTGACGTAAATTCACGGAAGGGCAGGATCCCGGCCGATCTTGTCTTTTCGTCTTGCGCAGCGAATCGAGGCCGACGAAGCGACGCAACGGAAGCTATTGCACGGGCCGGGCAGTTTCATCGCAATACCACATGTCGAGAATGAAAAACCACCTTTCGTTTCCAGCCCCTATGGGCGGTAGCCTGTGCACAGCCGCAAACACCGGAACCCTTGATCCACGGTGCATTTAATCATTACCCCGCTTAACACCGCATTTGCCTACGTCTATTTATTGTAGATACCCAATGGATACGAAGCCTTGAGATCCCGCGTCCGCAGGTGGGGGAACAGCCTCGCGTTGAGAATTCCCAAATCGTTCGCGGAGGAGATCTCCCTGTCGGACAACTCCCTGGTGGATATAAGGGTCGTGAACGGAAGAATCGTCGTGTCTACCGTCGAGGATCCGTCGGTCACTCTCGATTTCCTGCTGGATGGCGTGAACGAGCACAACCGGCACAGGTCTACCCCCGAGGAACAGGAAGAAGGATCCGGTTGATTCCGAACGTTTTTCGTCCGGTGACAGGTGGAAGGCCTCTGCGCAGCATCCTTCGTCTCATGTCGGGCACATGTCGGTGTCGCTATACAACAATACAATGCTGTTTAGTAGCACTCACTGCTGTCCGGTTAAGAACCGAATAGATTCAACTGGTTATCGGTTTGAGCCATGATTTCTTGCCTTAATGCCTTGGTAACAAGTTGAATTATATCGGTTTTCTCGAACAGGTTTACTTCCACGATTTGAAGTAGCGTATGGAGGCTTGGTTGCAATTTCAGGCGCTTCTTTGCAATGGCTACGAGAAGGTAGACGATGATGGCCACCCAGACCTGGGTCTTCACAGCGTTGGCCGAAGTGCCGTAGAAGGACTTGATCCGCAGATGGCCCTTGATCCATTTGAAGAACAGTTCCACCTGCCACCGCTGCTTGTAGATATCGGCGACGGTCTTCGGAGAGACGGAGAAGAGATTGGTCAGAAACACGAGGCGCCGATGGTTCTCCCCGTCGTAGAAAGCGACGCGGCGC
>JACRCO010000014.1 GCA_016218975.1 Deltaproteobacteria bacterium | reverse complement strand
GGCGACATGAGCTTCTTCGTCAGCAGCGCCGGCTCCGGCAAAGGGGGAGACCTCGGCGGGCTCGAAGGGGCCGACCGGATTTGCAAGACGCTGGCCGAGGCCGCGGGCGCAGGCGGGAAGACCTGGCGGGCCTACCTGAGCACGCAGGGCTCCAACGCAGTGAATGCCCGCGACCGGATCGGAAAGGGCCCCTGGTCCAATGCCAAGGGGGTCGTCATCGCAAATAACCTTGACGGGCTGCACGGGCCGGAGAACAACATCAACAAGCAGACGGCGTTGAACGAGAAGGGCGAGATCGTCCCGGGCCGGGGAGATGCGCCGAACATGCACGACATCCTCACCGGATCGAGGCCCGACGGCACGGCATTCGGCAACGAGGCGGACAGGACATGCTCCAACTGGACCAGCAGCGGCGCCGGGGCGGCGATGGTCGGCCATTCCGACCGCACCGGGCTCGACGACAGCGCGGCGGCGAAGTCGTGGAACTCGTCGCACCCCTCGCGCGGGCCGGAAGGCGGCTGCAGCCAGAAGGACCTGCAAGGCACGGGCGGGATGGGATTCATATACTGCTTCGCGGCTGATTAAAGGAGTCACGGCGGCACGATTCGCTTGCAGGATCCCCACGATGCGCGTGCCCTTTCCGGTGCTCCCTGCTAAGATTGGGTGTGACCGAAAACGGGGGGTGTATCGTGGGAATTCTGCAAGGCAGGAAAGGGTTGATATTAGGCGTCGCCAACGATAAATCCATCGCGTGGGGCGTGGCCAGGGCCTGTCACCGCGAGGGGGCCGAGCTGGGTTTCAGCTATCTCGGCGAGTCGCTTAAAAAACGCGTTCTCCCCCTGGCGGAGTCGATCCGTTCGAGTTTCGTGGAACCGCTCGACGTCGGCGACGACGCCCAACTGGACGATTTCTTCGCAAAGGTCGAGGCCCGTTGGGGGCGGCTCGACTTCATCGTGCACTCCATCGCCTTCGCCAACAGGGAATCGCTGAAAGGCGATTTCCGGGATACCTCCCGCGCCGATTTCCATCTTGCGCTCGATATTTCCGCCTACTCATTCATCGCCTGCGCCCGGCGGGCGGCCCGGTTGATGGGACCGGGGGGGTCCATGGTGACGATGAGTTACCTCGGGGCGGTGCGCGCCGTGCCGAACTACAACGTGATGGGCGTGGCGAAGGCGGCGCTCGAAGCGGCGACCCGTTACCTGGCGTACGATCTCGGGCGTGAAGGGATCCGCGTCAACGCAGTCTCGTCGGGGCCGATCCGCACGCTGGCGGCCTCCGGGGTCGTCGATTTCCGCAAACTGATGGAGAAGGGCGCGCGCGGCGCACCGCTCAGGCGGAACGTGTCGCAGGAAGAGGTGGGGAACGCCACCGCGTATCTGCTTTCGGACTGGGCATCGGGCGTGACCGGCGAAGTGCACTACGTCGACGCGGGGTTCAACATCGGCGCCGGCGACCCGGGCGCCGAATCGGCCGCATCGGACTAGGCGCTCGAAGTATCGGGAACCAACTGGCCGCAACCGTATTGAGGAGGGAGAGATGCGAACACGATCGCTGGCCGTCATTTGTGTTCTTGCCGGGCTTCTGACGTTCTTCCTTTCCGGACCTGTTCTGGGGCAGACGATCAGGATCGGGATCAACGCCGAGATCACGGGCGATATCCCGAAGGTCGGAGAGGGGACGAAGTTCGCGGCCCAGATGTGGCTCGAGGACGTGAACGCCGCCGGGGGGCTGGCGGTCGGGGGGAAGAAGTACAAGGTCGCGCTCGTCATCGAGGACAACGAGTCCAAGGCGGAATCCGCCGTGAAGGCCGCAACCAAGATGATCACCGAAGACGGGGTGCTCGTCATGGTGGGGCCGCAGGCCTCCAAGCAGGCGGTCCCGGCGGGCGGGATCGCCAACAACTACAAGACTCCCATGATCACCCCGTGGTCCACCAACCCGGACACCACCAAGGGCCGGCCCTACGTGTTCCGCGCCTGCTTCCTCGACCCCTTCCAGGGCCCGGTGCTGGCGAAATTCATCTCGTCGGAGTTCAAATTCACCAAGGCCGCGGTCCTTTACGACGTGGCAAGCGACTACCCGAAGGGGCTGGCCGAATACTTCAAGAAGGCGTGGGAAGAGCTGCACGGCAAAGGGTCCGTCGTGGCATACGAAAGCTTCACCACGAAGGACACCGACTTCAGCTCGCAGCTCACCAAGATCATAAAGTCGGGCGCCCAGGTGCTCTTCACCCCCCAGTACTATAACGAGGTCGCCCTGATCGTGCCGCAGGCGCATCAGCTCGGATGGAAAAAGCCGATCGTCGGGAGCGACTCGTGGGGCTCGGCGGAGACCGTCACCCTCTGCGGCAAGGACTGCTACGGGCTCTTCTTCAGCACGCACTACGCCGCCGCGGGGGCGAAGGGGGAGACCAAGGCGTTCATCGACAGGTACCGGAAGAAATACGGCTACGTGCCCGACGACGTGGCGGCGCTCACCTGGGACGCCATGAAGCTCGTACAGAAGGCGATCCAGGATACCGGCGGGCTCACGGGAGACGTGAAGAAGGACCGGGAGAACGTCCGCGCGGCGATGGGACGGATAAAGAAATTCAAGGGGATCACCGGCGAGATGACGTTCTCCGGCGGGGGCGACCCGAGCAAGTGCGCGGTCATCGTCCGGATCAGCGACAAGGGCCAGTTCGAGTTCTACAAGTCCGCCTGTCCGTAAAGGAGCGGCGGCGCAGTCGCCCGATCGATGGCTTACTTTTTCCAGAACCTGGTAAACGCTCTCCAGTGGGGGAGCTTCTACGCCCTGATCGCGCTCGGCTATTCCATGGTTTACAGCATCCTCATGCTCTTCAATTTCGCGCACGGCGATATCTTCATGGTGGGGGCGTACATCGGCTTCGGAGTGTCCACGGCGCTCATCGGCTTTGCCGCGATGGGCGCCGTCGCCATGCCGAACTGGCTGATCCTGGTGCTGACCATCCTCTTCTCGATGTTCCTGACCTCGTTCGTGGGGATCATCGTGGAGCGGGTGGGATACCGGCCCTTGCGAAACGCGCCGCGCGCCTCCGCCGCGATCACGGGCCTGATGATCGGCATCATCCTTGAGACCGGCAACCTGGCGCTGATGGGGGCCAGGCGGGTCAGCTTCCCGTCCCTGATCGCGACCGCCACCTATGACCTGGGCGGCGTATTCGTCACCAACAAGAAGATCATGATCGTTCTCGTATCGCTGCTCCTTGCCGTTGCCCTGCACCAGTTCGTGCGTCGAACGAAGTGGGGGATGGCCATGCGGGCGATGGCTTACGACCCATCGGTCGTCCCGCTGATGGGGGTGCCGCTCAACAGGATGATCGCCCTCACGTTCGCCCTGGGTTCCGCGCTGGCCGCGGCCGCGGGGATCCTCTTCGGCGTCGCCTACCCCGTGCTGGACCCGTACATGGGGATCCTGTTCGGATGGAAGGCGTTCGTGGCCGCCATCCTGGGGGGCAGAGGGTCGGTGATCGGGGCGACGCTCGCCGGTTTCCTCCTGGGGTTCACCGAGATATTCGTCGCCATGGTCTTCCCCTCCACGCTGCGCGACCTGATCGCCTATTCCATAATCCTGCTGATCCTGACGGTGCGGCCGCACGGATTTTTCGGGGAGCCGTACAGCGCCCGGTTGAGGCTGTAGCCGGCCGATGACGGGGGGAAAAGGAAACGGGGGGAACGCCGAACGTGTGAAGTCCCGTCTCCGGGACTTCCTGGCGCCTTATTCACGGGTCCCGCTGCTCGGCTGGTTTTTCGGCGCACTGACGGTGGTCACGCTTGAACGCCTTTTCGGCGCTTCTCTCGCCGATGTGCTTGGATTGCAGAAGATACCGGTCCTGTTCGGCTTCTCCGACATGCTGAAGAACCCCGCCCTGATTCCCGGCGTGATCCTGTACATGCTGATCGTCTACGCGGTTCCGGCGGCGGTCGC